>JALUHL010000078.1 GCA_027053695.1 Ghiorsea sp. | reverse complement strand
AAGTCACCCACTTCCAAATCACATACCTGTGCAATCATCATGGTGAGCAACGCATAAGATGCGATATTGAATGGCACACCTAGGAAAATATCTGCACTGCGTTGATAAAGTTGGCAAGATAGTTTTCCATCTGCGACATAAAATTGGAAAAATGCATGGCATGGCGCTAACGCCATTTTGCCTTGCTCCACATTGGCTTGCGGTGAAATAGATTCATCAGGAAGGTCAGACACATTCCAAGCTGACACAATCAAACGGCGTGAGTTGGGTTTATCTTTGATTTGTTCAACCAAGGCTGAAATTTGGTCAATGCTTTGCCCATCAGGCGTTGGCCAGTTGCGCCATTGATAGCCATACACAGGGCCAAGCTCCCCATCTTTTGCCCATTCATCCCAAATTTTTACACCGTTCTCTTTTAAATACACCGTGCTGGTATCACCTGCAAGAAACCATAACAATTCATGGATGATAGACTTCAAATGCACCTTTTTGGTGGTGACCAAAGGAAAACCTTGAGACAAATCAAACCTAAGCTGCCTGCCAAACACAGAGCGTGTGCCTGTACCTGTTCTGTCACCTTTTTGCGTACCATTTTCATGAACATCGCGCATAAAATCTAAATATTGTTGCATAATCCCCTCGTCAGCCGATAAAATCACGGCTATGATTGCTGACTTTTCACGCAGGGTAAATAGTTTACCCACACCACAGGAGTGATTTTATGCGTTTCCTTTTATTTTTAAGCGGTTTTTTGCTTTTCATTCAGCCGCAATTGGCGAGCAGTGAAGCCCTTTCGACCACCGACAAGGTCGTGAATAAATTTATGGCGCTTGATTTGGATGAATCTGAGACCGTATCCTATGAAGAATACAAAACCATGGTGATGCAGCGCTTGGATGGGCGGTTCAAGCAAATGGATGCCAATGAAGATGGCGAAATCGATGAAGAGGAATATCGCAACTTTTGGACAGCAACAAAATCGAAATACTACCGCCCACGCCGCGAATAAATCGAAACATCACAACAAAAATTATATTTAAGGAAGCACCATGACAGTTAAAACTCGTTTTGCACCATCACCTACAGGCATGTTACATATTGGTGGCGCTCGTACCGCCCTATTCTCTTGGCTTTATGCCCGCCACTTTGGTGGTGAATTTGTGTTGCGCATTGAAGATACCGATAAAGAACGCAGCACCGATGAAGCCACCCAAGTGATTCTTGATGGTATGAAATGGTTAGGGCTGGATTGGGATGGCGAACCTGTGTTTCAAGGCGCAAGACAAGACAAGCATATTGCCGCTGTGAACAAACTACTTGATGAAGGTAAAGCTTATAAATGCTATTGCAGCAAAGAGAAGTTAGACAATATACGTGAAAAGCAACGCATTGAAGGTAAAAAAGCCATGTATGATGGCACTTGCCGCAATTTAACTGAAGAACAAGATAGCCCATTCGTAGTTCGCTTTAAATCGCCTGAAGATGGTGAGACTTGGGTGAAAGATTTGGTATTGGGCGATGTATGTTTCCCCAATGAAGAAATTGATGATTTAATTATCATGCGTACCGATGGCACACCGACTTATAACTTAGCAGTTGTGGTGGATGATGCGGATATGGGCATCACGCATGTGGTGCGCGGCTCAGATCATTTGAACAATACACCCCGCCAAATTCAATTGTACCATGCGCTTGGTTTGGATGTGCCCAAGTTTGCGCATATCCCACTCATTCATGGTGCAGATGGCGCAAAAATGAGCAAACGCCATGGTTCGGTTGCGATTACAGAATACCGTGAAAAGGGCTATTTGCCGCATGCTGTGAATAACTATCTTGCACGTTTGGGTTGGTCGCATGGCGATGATGAAGTATTTAGCCAAGCGCAACTGATTGAATACTTTGATTTGGCGCATGTGGGCGCTAGCCCATCTCGCTTTGACCAAGATAAATTGGATTGGTTAAACACCCATTGGATTAAAGCCTCCAAGCCTGCGGACTTGGTGGATGAAGTGGCTTACTTCATGCAAGATATTGATACATCCCATGGCCCTGCCTTGGTGGATGTCATCCCTGCTTTGCAAGAGCGCTCGAAAAACTTGATTGAGCTTGCTGGTGCTGCACGCATGTTTTATGTCGCTCCTACGGAATACCAAGAAAAAGCCGTGAAGAAAAATTTCAAGGAAGGCACTTGGGCATTGCTGGATAAGTTTATCGCCAAAGCTGAATCAGAGGCGTGGTCAGGCGAAGCAGCGCATCAATGGATTGCTGACATTTGCGAAGCTGAAGGTGTAAACATGGGCAAACTTGCGCAACCTATTCGTGTGTTGATTGCGGGCGTACCTGTGTCCCCGCCGATTGACATTACCCTTGAGCTTTTGGGTAAAGATGAAACCTTATCGCGCATTCAAAAAGGTATAACAGCGCTTAAAAGTTAATCGCCCTAACTCGCCAAAGCTCTTTGCTTACCTGCGAGTCTGAAGCAATATCTTCCAAACTGGCACTCATCAAAGATGCGTATGCTGGCTGTGGTAGGCTCACCAGATGATGCCCGCCTGCCAACTCAAAGTGTATCGCTAAAAGGTCTGCCAGATAAACAGCCAACACTTCTTTCCTAATATCTTCTGGAATTTTATCAGGTGGTGCGAACGCAGGGTGGTGATGGTAAAGTATGCCTTGCTGAATAGCAGTCGGAAGGTGCCAATGCTTAGCCAGCAAAACACCCGACTCTAAGTGGTTGATGCCAAAGCTCTCTCGCTCAACTTGAAGGTAACCTGTGGAAACATGGGGTTTTGTCACAATCTGATTTGTAAAGGACACATTGATTGCAATGCGGCCTAAATCATGAAATAGCCCTAATGTTCCTGCTATGCCCGCATCACATCCAAGGATATATCTAGCTGTAATACTTGCCAAAGCCGATGTTGCAATAGCATGGCGCCAAAGGTCAGCACTTTTATATGCTGATTTTCCCTTAGATTCCATTTTAGAAAAACAATGCCTAGTTACAATACCACGAACACTATTGTAGCCCAACAAGACAATCGCTTGTCCTAAATCACTCATATCTTTAGGGGATACCATGTTCGCATAGCGTAGAACCTCAACTGCAAGTGTAGGCTCATTCATGATTAAAGAAGCCACCTTCTTTGCCGCATCGCCATGCTCAATCGCTCGCATTAAATCTGGCCAAACTGTTGGCAAGGCAGGAATATCGTCAAGCCCTTGCATATACTTTTGCTTAACATCAGGGCTGGATAATGCTGAAGGTCTTGTTTCTGATAATGTCGCATGTCCTGCATTAAAATCAAATTGGAAATAGTCTTCATCCTGATGTTGATGAGGCTCTTTTTGAATACGTTTGGCTCTAATTTTCGGCAATTTTTTTGTTTGACGTTTGCTTATCAAAAAAACAACCGTGAATATTACTGCCACAAATACAACAAAATATAACATACAAACTCCAAGTCCAATGACTAAAAGGAATAAGCAATACAAATGCCAAAAATTCAAAACTAGCTAAATAGGTTGGCTCTCGTATATATTTCGCTACATATTAAATCATGGAAAATATGTTACCTTATCACAACACTGAAGACTGGAACTTCAATATACCCAAGAAAAAGCTTCTTATCGCTTTGCTGGCATCCATTCTTGTGCATGCCTTTTTACTGTGGCTGATACAGTTCCGCGAAGCACAAACGCCCATGATTGAAAAAAAGCCTCCCCATATCATGGATGTGGCTTTATTGGATGAAGCTGCTAAACCCAACAAAAAAGCTGATAATGATGCCAAAGTGATAGCCAATAAAAATCATATTGGGCAACAACAGAATGCGCAGGACAAAGCAAACCGTGCCGCTAAAGCACCTGCCGCCATGCAGCAAGTACCCAATCAAAACAAACCTTTACCCATGGCTCCGCAAATGCCGCGAAATCCGCCTGTGCCGTCACCTAAACCCAAAACAAGCAGCCGAATCATTAGCCGCAAAAATGATAATAGCCCCTCGCTTCTGCCACCTGACAAGGATTTTAGCGAAAAAGAAACAGCTAAAGCCAAACCAACCCCACAAATTCCTTTGGCTAATCTGATGCCGTCCTCTTCAGCGCTTACCCAACTCTCACGCGAATTTGACCGTGAACGGCGCATGAAACAGCTCTTATCCAAGGAAGCAGACATAGGCATCAATACCCGTGAAAGTAAGTATGCACCTTATGCGCAAGGCTTGGTTCGCGCCCTTGAAGAGCAATGGCGGCCTAAAGACCTTATCGTGG
>JALUHL010000077.1 GCA_027053695.1 Ghiorsea sp. | reverse complement strand
GGTCTCATTGGGGGTACGGCAGCGAAAAAAGTTGAGATGACAGCCATGCCACAAACCGTTGCTTTTATGCATGCGCTTGTGGGTTTGGCTGCTGTATTGATTGCAGTATCTGCATTTTTAAATCCTGTGGCTTATGGTATTGCAGATAACAGTGGTGCTATGCATGCCGCAAGCAGGATTGAATTATTTTTGGGCGCATTTATTGGTGCGATTACATTCACTGCATCGTTGATTGCTTTTGGTAAGTTGCAAGGTTTTTTATCGGGTAACCCTGTGTCTTTTAGCGGCCAACATTTACTCAACCTCATGCTTGGTATCGTGATGATTGGTGCGGGCATTGTGTTTTGCATGAATGAATCGGCCACTGCATTTTTATTGATGTTAGGCATTGCCTTGGTTTTGGGTGTATTGCTTATTATTCCCATTGGTGGCGCAGATATGCCAGTGATTGTGTCTATGCTGAACTCTTATTCGGGTTGGGCTGCGGCAGGCATTGGTTTTACACTGGGTAATAATATGCTGATTGTGGCAGGTGCTTTGGTGGGATCATCGGGTGCTATTCTTTCTTATATTATGTGTAAGGCGATGAATCGTTCCTTGTTCCATGTTTTGCTTGGAGGCTTTGGCTCGGATGCAGGTGAAGCAAGCTCTGGGGCTGCGGAAGTTGGCCAGCGGCCTGTGAAGTCAGGTGCTGCAGAAGATGCAGCATTTCTGCTTAAAAATGCACGCAGTGTCATTATTATTCCAGGTTATGGTTTGGCTGTGGCTAGGGCGCAACATGCGCTTAAAGAATTGGTGGAAGTGTTGCAGGAGCAAGGGGTTAAGGTTCGTTTTGCCATTCACCCTGTAGCTGGGCGTATGCCAGGGCATATGAATGTGTTGCTGGCTGAAGCAGATGTGCCGTATGATATTGTAGAAGAGATGGATGAAATTAATCCAGAGTTCTCTGATACAGATGTTGCTTTGGTGATTGGTGCTAATGATGTGGTTAATCCTGCAGCAAAATCAGACCCATCTAGCCCAATTTATGGCATGCCTATTTTGGAGGCTGCTAAAGCAGAACATGTGTTGGTAGTTAAGCGCTCGTTATCGGTGGGTTATGCGGGTCTAGACAATGATTTATTTTACATGGATAAAACCATGATGATTTTTGATGATGCAAAAAAAGCATGTGAGGCTATGCTTCACGCCATTGAATAAGTTTTAAACCTCGGAGTTTTAAAATGAAAAGATTAAAAGTATATGTTATTGCGGCTGCTTTAGCCTTGTTTCCTATCCAAGCTTCGGCGGGTGATTATGAAGTATCCAATGTGATGGATGATGCCATGTATGGTGCGGGTGTAGGCGCATTGGTTGGTTTGGGTTTAATGCTACTCACCAAAAAACCTACAGATAACTGGAACTATGTATCTAAAGGTTTAGGTATCGGCATCATTGCTGGTGCAGCATATGGGGTTTACCGCTCTTCAAAAGCGTTTGCACAAATTGAAGATGGTGAAATCCAATTGGGTATGCCATCGCCTAAGTTTGCGTTGCAAGACACAGCCAAGGGATTGGATGTGGTTGTCAGTGCGGATTTGATTGGTGGCCGATTCTAAAGAGAAACCATTAAGATTCAGGAAAGCGTCTTTTAGGCGCTTTTTTATGCTTATTTGAGCGTTTTCAGATATTCAATCACTGCTTTTCGGTTTTCTTCACTTTGCATGGCAGGTATCGTTGGCATAGCCAAGCCAAATTTATTGGATTCAATCAAGTCTTTAGCTGCAGAGTCATTTTTTGCAAATGCTTCAGGGCCTTGTATCCAGTTGTTTAACCAAGCTTCATCATGACGCTCAAGCACATCTCTCAAGCCGGGTGCACCAACGATGCTTTCATCATAAGATGTTTTATGGCATCGGGAGCAGATTTGCGTGAACAATGCGCGGCCTTTTTTTAGTTGTTCGGTATTGTTGTTTTCTTCTGAAGCTGCGTAGGCAGAGGGCAATGCGGCAACAACACAAGGTATAATTAAGGCAGCATAAAGAAATATAAGCTTATTTTTCATCGATGCCTTATCTCACCCCTCTTCCATTTAAACAACTCATTTTGAGTAGGGTAGTTTATACTTATGCTCGAATAAGGTAAACGGTTTCTTTGCTAAAAGCCCATAGTGCACGCCCGATTTGTTTGAGGCGCGTACGAATAAAGTTGCATTTGACGCAACCACCACCAGCAATTTGTGCGCGAACTTCAGGCTCAGGATAAACGGTTTCACGCCAAAATTCTAAACGATGAGAAAAGCTAGGGAGCATGCGAGAGAACAAACGTTCGGCAAGATATGGAATGACTTCATGTTTCATGAATCGTTTGAATAAGCGCTTTTCTATCATGCCCATATCGGGCTGTATGGCTTGGATGACATGCGCTGGAATATCAGCGTTCATATGCTTGTGAACATAAGATAAAGCATAATAACAAGGGCGTTCCAGCTTGTATTCCTTGATGCCTTGCAAGACTTCATCCCAAAGCTCTTGCTCATGGACTTGCTTGGCAAGCAGGGCAATATCATACAGCCAAATCAAGCGTTCAAAGGAATGTTTCAAAGCATGAAAGCAAAGGTAAGGAAGGATAACGCGTGGGTGCACCACCCATGCGGTTTCTCCTGCGATTTCACCTTCTGTTGCATATTTAAAAAAGTCTTCGGTATGCAAAGGGGTGATGTCTTTCCATGCCTTGATGCGCTCTGCACCAATGGGTTCGATATGCAAATCAAGAGGAATGTCCCCCTGTTTAAACAGCATAGGATAGGCAGGAAGTGGATTGTATTGCAGCACATTACCTGCGACTTGCTTGGCCATAAGCAGGTCTTTTTTATCGAATAGAATATCAATATCTGTATGGGGCCTTAAATAGGCATGGGGATACAGCAGCTCGCTGACTGCAAGACCACGCATACAAATGATAGGGATATTTGCATCACGATAAGCACGCAAAATACGAGAGGTCGCATTTCTTAACCGAAGTGCATCAGCAGCGAATATGCGCTCATCCATGGGATGAAGAAGGTGGGCTTTTGCGCTTTCTTTTTGCGAATCATTTAAAGATGTCCACAATAAAGGGAATAAGGCATCGGCTTGGGCAAATGTCCAAAAATCGCTATTATTTAAGGCGCTTTCAGGCATTTTATGCTTGAGTGCGGCGCATGCATATTGCCGATATTGAGAAAAACTAAGCTGCTTCATAACACACATATTATGGGAAAGACTTGATAAAATCTAGTTGCTGGTATTAAACTTGCTTTTGTGATGCAGGATACAGATGAAGTATGCGTTTAACAATACACTCATAATTTACCTGTTTTGTTGGATGCAAGGAGTAAGCCGTGAATCAAGATGCAAATGAAGTCAGACGCAAGCTTTTAAAGGCTGCTGTATATATGCCGCCAATTATTCTTGGCTCTATGGTGGCTACCCCACGAACGGTGATGGGTGGTGGGCTTGGGAAGCCAGATAACTGCAAGGTTCCAAAAGGAGCGCCGCGTATTAGTATTATAATTTCAACGGGTACAAATGCGTGTTGTCCCTGTCAGCGAAAATCGTTGGAATTTGACCCAGTGAAGTGTGGAATGGCTCAGTGTATTAAGTCATGTGGCGTTAATTGTACACCAACGGCAATTGCAAATATTGTTGCCCAAGGTGAATGTAAAGACTTTTGTAAAGTCTGCGGCACTATTCCTGCGAATATGGCAGGTCCATGTGGTTGTACTTGCAATAAGAAGGGTAAGTGTAAATAATCCATATAATGCTCCCGCATTATATATTTCTTACAGAAGGTCGGTTTGTACGCTGCATTTCAGATGCAGAAACTAAAAGTGCTAGGTTGATTCATGCTTTTGATGAACAAAAACAGATGCAACTTGATGGCAACTTTGCAGAAGCGTTAGCTACACGGTTACAGGCATCCACTAGCGATGCATCACCAGCATTAAAAATACTTGAAAAACAACATGATTGGCTTGCTGGTTTATCGCAGGCAAGCCTTACACCCAAAGACTTTAAGCAGATGGTTCTGGGTGATGAGCTTGGCTTATTATTTTTAGAAATCACAGACCAGTGTAATGAGCAATGTATCCACTGCTATGCATCATCTTCCCCTGCATGCTCTGATTTCTTATCGTTAAACGAAATCAAACAAATCCTTGAACAAGCCAGAGGTTTAGGCACGCCTTTTGTGCAATTGACGGGTGGCGACCCACTGATTCACCGCAATTTGGTTGAAGTTGTAGCGTTTGCGTTTGAACTCGATTTTCAAGGCGTAGAAATTTATACCAATGGTATTTTATTAAGCGAAGCGCTACTTGAAAAATTATTACCGTATCGCCCAGACTTTGCCTTCTCTTTGTATTCCCCTGATGCAGATATTCATGATGGCATTACGCAAGTGAAGGGAAGTTGGAAAAAAACAGTCGCTGCTATGCATAGGGCGCAAGATATGGCATTTCAGATTCGCATTGGCATGGCAATCATGGAGCAAAATGCAGGACATGAGCAAGCGATGCTTGATTTTGCAGCAGCAGAGTTTGCTTTGGACAAAACGAGGGTTCGCTTTGACCCTGTGCATGAGACAGGGCGGGGAAGCCAGTTGAATACCAAGCATATTTCATTGATGCCTTCGCAAAACTCACATATGCCTGATGCCACCAAGAAACCTGCACATCATCAGGTGGTGCAAACGGATAAAGTTGAAAGCGGCTTTGTAGCTCAAAAGATAGGGCGTAAAGGCAAGCTTGCAGTATGCGCCAATGGTGATGTAAGCCCATGTATTTTCAATCGTGAACATGTGTTGGGTAATATTCGTCAGCAGACATTCCAAGAAATGTTTACAGCCAAGGATAAGGGTTTAGGCAATAAGAATCCGAGCATAGAACGGTGGAATAACTGCCAAGAGAAGTTAAGCTGTAGCGATTGTCAGATGGTGGCATACACTTTAGGGGAAGCATCATGAGCGAAACATTTGAAATTATTGTGCCTGAAAAGCCTAAGCGCATAGATCATTTGGTTTGTGAGGAGCTTGAAGATCAAGGTGCATATGTATATATCCATGAAGAAGATGGGACAACGCTCACGCTGAACCCTACTGCATCTGCGGTGTTTGATATGTGCGATGGTGAAACCACTGCTGATGCCATGGCTGCCATGATTTCAGACACACTGGATGTGCCCTGTGAAAATGCTTTGCGCGATGTGAAAGAAATTCTTGCAGAGCTATCAGGCTTCGGTTTTTTTGATTCGTAAATTATTCTGTTTATGCGTTGGTCACACCAATTTAATATTGCAGGATTAGTCATCCAAGTTGACTCAGATTCAGACGCATGTGAGCAAGATATGCACAAGTTTCTTAAGCTTTATGAAGTGGTGAATACGCAGCCTTTTGATTTAAGGTTTAGTGTGGTTTACCAAGATGATGCTTATCATTTTATCTCAGAAGATAAGGCGGGCGCTCAGCAGGAGTTGTGGGTAAGCCAAGATGCAAGAGAAGTCACCGCCGCATTAGAAGTTCATTTGTATAGCCAAGTTGTTCAGTTGCTGGATAAGCTAGGGGTTCAGTCCATCCACTCATCCTTATTAAATGTGGCTGGGCAAGCTGTGATGTTTGCAGGGGTGTCTGGCACAGGGAAAAGTAGCCTTTGTACAGCAGGGTTATTGGCTGGGGCAAGGTATTTTTCAGATGAGTTTTCTCTATTGGATGAGCAAGGCTATGTGCATCCTTTTCCAAGGCCTATGCAATGGGAGCATGAAACTCATCCTGCATTTAAGCGCTCGGATGTTGAGCAATCAGGGCATATTGATGCTGATTATTTTGATTTCCCTGATGCTCAAGGGGGTATCACGCGCTGTTTTCTTTGGCACCCTTTGAATGTGCAACGTGAGACCTTAGCATTAAAACATATCGTACTGCATCAATATGATGCGAGCTTAACCCAAGCGAAATTATCTGAAATACCAAGGCATGAGGCTTTGGTCAGTCTGCCAGAGCATTTGCATGTGCAACGGGGTATGGCAAAAGATTTACCCATGCTTAATGCTAGGATTCATCAAGATTGTAAGTTTTATAGGCTTCACTTTCCCAATGTGTTTCAAGCATGGGAGCTTATTGAGGCAGAGTTAAACGCCTCTGCTTCACCCGCTGTAACATAAGCGAAACCCAAGCTCGATTGGCTTGGGGGTCATCTTTGTCCCAAGCGCCAAAGCAGGCATTTTCAGGAAAAGTTAACATTGCTTTGTAAGTTTGATGATTAAAGTTTTCCCAATCAGGCTCATGCATGGTGGAGGCTATCATGCGTGAATAAGTTGTTGTTGAGCGTTGCAGGCAGGCGGGTTCCAAAGCTTTATCTTCAGTATTGAGATGATAATAAGCGGGCAATAACCCCGCGCCATCGGCTTCCGCAAAACATGACCAGCCTGATAATCTAGGGTTGATTTCAAGCAAATGCCAAGCACCTTTTTCATCTTGTTTACATTCTACTTCTGCAAAACCAACCCAGCCAAGTTGAGATAAGAGGTTGGCGGCGGCATCATACAGTTCAGGTATCCATTCAGCTTGTGCAGCAACGGTTTCACCAAAGGAGCCATACATGGTTTCTGCGACACGTATTCTCCGTGCCGTAAAGCCGCGAACTGGCCTGCTTTCCTTATCAAATAGAAGTAGAGCTGTTGCCATGTTTCGGATAGCCCCGGGGATATATTGTTGCACGCGCTGAACGAGGTGTAATGGGTAATCTTCTTGGTTGTTTAGCCATTTTTGCATATCAGAAGATGTATCAAAGCGTATAAAACCAAAGCGAAAGCTTTTGAGGATAATAGGAAAGCCAATATCAATGGCAGTTTGTAGTAAGGCATCACCATTGCAGTATGCTGTACGAGGGATATTTAATTTACCCTGATACTGTTGTAAGTAATAGGTATTACTTTGCTCAAGAATGGTTGGGTGAACCGTTAAAAAACGCATACCATATTTGCGCAGCAGGGGTGCATATTCAGCTAGCATTTCTGCAATATCATCCACCAAAGGCACAAACACACCTTCAAGCCCAGACTTTTTAATATTTAAGGCATAACTTCCAGCATTGATTTCACCAAGGTTGGGTGTTGGAGCATACCGACTGATATATTGGCTTTGCTTGACCCAAGGCGCTTCCTCAATGTCTTTGATAAAGCCTTGCACATCATAGCCAAGCTTCCCTGCTTGTTGAGCCAGTGCAAACACCTGAGAACCTTGAAGGTTATGAAAAATAAAAGGAAGTTTACGGCTCATGCAATCGTTTTTTCAGGCCAAGCACATGCTTGATTGATGGGGCAAATATGGCATTTGGGTTTGCGCGCGGTGCAGGTGTAGCGGCCATGCAAGATAAGCCAGTGATGTGCATGTTTCATATATTTCTTGGGAATCACTTTGAGCAGCTTTTTCTCTACGTCTAAAGGATTCTTGCCGGGTGCTAAACCTGTGCGGTTAGAGACACGAAAAATATGGGTATCCACGGCCATGGTGGGCTCACCCCATAAAACATTCAGCACCACATTGGCTGTTTTCCTGCCTACACCGGGCAAAGACTCAAGCTCTTTCCGTGTACGGGGCACTTCGCCATCAAACTCATCCACCAGTTTGCGGGCGGTTTGGATAGCATGTTTGGCCTTGCTGTTGTACAAGCCAATGGTAGATATGTATTTCTTTAATCCATCTTCACCAAGCGCTAAAAAGGCTTGAGGGGTGTTGGCAATGGGGTAAAGCTTAGCGGTGGCTTTATTGACACCGACATCTGTGGATTGCGCAGATAAAAGTACGGCAATTAACAATTCAAAGGGTGTATTGTAGTGAAGCTCGGTTTTGGGCTCAGGGTCTATGGCTTGTAGGGTTTTAAAAAGATGTTCAATCGCTTTTTTATTCATGATAAGTCAATCAGAGGGAATGAATCAGCGAAAACAAATCAGCGGTCATTCACCTCAGCTAACGTCAGTGTGGTTTGATGGTCAACAATTTCACCCGCAGGGTTAATCACTTGTTCAACCAAGTACACGGTTTGCCCATCAATTTTTTCAATGCGACCACCACGTTTGCCCATGTAGTTGCCGCGACGAATAGTGTATGACTTACCTGATGAATCTTGTACGCTAGCCACCCATTCTTGCCCTGCTTTTTTAAAAGTGGCAACCAACGTTAATGTGCTTAGGTCATAAGCTTCCAAAGGTTCGCGTTTTCTTTTGTTGGCGGGAAGGCGTTTGCGATTTTTATAGCGCGCTGCTTCATCCAAGCGGTTCTTTTCAAATACGGATAAGAAAGGGTCACGAATATTCACCAAATCAATATCAGGTGCTTTCATCAAACGTGCCATGGCATCGGGGATTTTCGCTTCATCAGCATTTTCTGCGCTGTCAGTTTTTTCAGTAGGTGTTGTTACAGCAAAAGAGGACTGTCCTAAAAAAGAAAGGGATAGCAGGGCAAATAAAAACAACGGTAAAAATTTCATGGCAACCTCGCAAAAGCATCATTTAGCTGAGCTCTTTTCATGTGATGATTGAGCAAGTTTAGTCCAACACCCTGAAATATCAAGGCAAGTAGCCTTTAGGTGTGTTTATTTTTACCCATCTCTGCGGCATTACCGATATAATCTGCTGGCGTAATATTCATCAAACGCGCCTTTGCATCGTCTGGTATATCTAGCTCAATGATAAATGCTTTTAAGCTTTCAGCTGTAATGCCTTTACCACGCGTCAGTGCTTTAAGCTGTTCATAAGGGTTATCCAACGCATAACGGCGCATTACGGTTTGAATGGCTTCAGCGAGCACTTCCCAAGTGTTATCAAGGTCAGTGAGCATATGATCAGCATTCACTTCTAACTTACTCAAACCTCTGTCTAGGGAGGAAAGGGCAAGCATGGTATAACCAAAACCAACACCTAAATTACGCAATACTGTGGAATCGGTGAGGTCACGTTGCCAGCGAGAGATAGGAAGCTTCTCTGCCAAATGATGCAGCATGGCATTGGCCAAACCCAAATTGCCCTCGGCATTTTCAAAATCGATAGGGTTCACTTTATGTGGCATAGCTGATGAACCGACTTCACCAGCAATGACTTTTTGCTTGAAGAATCCAATGGATATATAGCTCCAAATATCACGGCAGAAATCAATGATAATGGTATTAAATCGGGATGTCGCTTGATTCAATTCAGCAATGTAATCATGGGGCTCGATTTGGGTGGTATATGGGCTCCAAGCAAGCCCTAATGATTCCACAAAATCTTTGGATGTGCTTAACCAATCCACTTCGGGGTAAGCCATCAAATGGGCATTAAAGTTGCCCGTTGCACCATTGATTTTACCTGAAATTACGACATTTCCGATTTGAGCGCGTTGCCTATCCAACCTTGCCACAACATTCATCCATTCTTTACCCATGGTGGTGGGCGATGCGGGTTGCCCGTGTGTGCGAGCAAGCATAGGCATATCAGCCATGTCTGAAGCCATGTGTTCCATAGTGGCTATGGTCTTGTCTAGCGCAGGCAGCAATACTTTATCGCGTGCTTCTTTGAGCATAAGTCCGTAAGATAGGTTGTTGATGTCTTCGGAGGTGCAAGCAAAATGAATAAATTCGGACACAGCATTCAGTTCGGCTTGGTCAGCTACTTTTTCTTTCAAGAAATATTCTACGGCTTTGACATCATGGTTAGTTGTGCTTTCAATCTTTTTCACACGAAGCGCATCATCTTCTGAAAAGTTATCAACAATAGCATCCAAGAAGGCATTGGCTTGGGCGGATAGGCTGCTTACTTCTGCAATATCTTGGTGTGCTGCAAGCATTTGCAACCAACGTACTTCCACCAATACACGCGCTTTGATTAAACCAAACTCACTAAAAATTGGGCGCAAATCACCAACTTTATTGGCATAACGACCATCGAGTGGGGATAGGGCAGTGAGTGTAGAATGTTGCATGGTTAAAACCTCAATGTGGCGCATATTTAAGGTTGCATAAGCTAACGATGGCGACGTTATATGCAATGTTATCTCATTTAGAAGTGTTGACATCTAGGATGATTGACCTAATGTTTGCTTAGGTCAACTGTCCTAATTGAAGAAGGAAAGCTATGCAAGCAACGAAACGTAGTATTATTGATGCAGCAAATATACTGTTTTATCAGCAAGGCTATGACCATACGTCATTTTCTAGGATTGCAGATGAAATTCATATTTCTAGAGGAAATTTCTATCATCATTTCAAAAGTAAAGATGAGATTTTAGAAGCAGTTCTTCAAGTGCGCATGTCACACACCTGTGAAATGTTGAATGGGTGGGAAAAAGAAAGTGATAATGCTTTAGATTGTATTCGCCGTTTTATTCAAATTCTTGATGTAAATTTTGATAAAATTCAATCTTATGGTTGTCCAGTTGGAACATTGTGTACTGAGCTTGGTAAGCTAAACCACAACGCACAGGAAGAGGCAAATCAAGTGTTTGTATTGTTTCTAGATTGGTTAAAAAAGCAGTTTATTTTACTGGGACATGAAAAAGAAGCCGAGCATTTAGCCATGCATTTACTTGCGAGAAGCCAAGGTGTGGCAACCCTTGCTCATGCCTTTCAAGATAGAGACTTTGTTATGTATGAAATTCAAGAAA
This sequence comes from Ghiorsea sp., assembly GCA_027053695.1. Taxonomy (GTDB): domain Bacteria; phylum Pseudomonadota; class Zetaproteobacteria; order Mariprofundales; family Mariprofundaceae; genus Ghiorsea. The sequence continues at coordinate 2,066 of JALUHL010000077.1, read as the reverse complement.
TGTTTGATTGGTTAGACAATATAAATGAGGAGGAGTGAGCATGTTTATTATATTCCTTAAGTTTTCGGATGATAAAACAAAAGCCAAGACGTTTATGGCTGGTCATAATGCTTGGATAAGTCAGGGGTTCAATGATGGTATATTTCTAGGTGTTGGAAGCCTGAAGCCAAACCTAGGGGGCTGTGTTCTCGCCCATCATACAAGTTTGGAGGATATACAAAAAAGAGTAAACGAAGATCCTTTTGTTCAGAATAATATTGTCACGGCTGAAGTTATGGAAATGGAAATAGGAAAAGCAGATGAACGTTTATCGTTTCTCACAAGTCTATAGTGGTGATGTATAATGCGTGATGTAGTGGTTAGCCCTGATGGAAAGAAGCGTTGTCGTTGGTGTGTCCTACCTGAATTTATACAATACCATGATACTGAATGGGGATGCCCTGTAAAAGATGATTACAAACTATTTGAGAAGCTAAGCCTTGAAAGTTTCCAGTCAGGTTTGAGTTGGCGAACCATTCTTGCAAAACGTGAAAATTTTCGAGAAGCCTTTCGTGATTTTAATTTTAATGAAATTGCAAAGTTTACGCAGAAGGATGTAGGTAGCCTCCTTCATAATGCGGGTATTGTAAGGCATAAGGGAAAAATTGAGGCTGTTATCAATAATGCACGAAAGGCACAGGATATAGTCGATGAAGTAGGTTCGTTGGCTACGTTTGTTTGGCAATATGAATCTTCCGTTACCAATGAAATGCATTCCGTATCAACATCAAAAGAGTCTATTGCGTTATCAAAGGATTTGAAAAAAAAGGGCTGGAAGTTTGTTGGCCCAACCACGGTTTATGCTTTTATGCAGGCAATGGGCTTGGTGAATGACCATACTTTAGATTGTTTTCTTTATGAGAAAGTAAAAGAAGAAAGGGAAAAGTTTATCCGTCCATAAGCTTAAGGCCAGTTGCCTAAACCTTGGCGAAGAACTTCTGGCGTATCACCACATAAATCAATTACTGTTGTTGGCGTCATATTCCCCCAACCAGCATCAAGCAACACCGCATTCAAATGTTTAATGCGTGGCTCGATGGCATCAGGGTCGGTGGCAATAAAATCATCATCGGGGAACTGCATGGAGGTTGCCAATAAAGGCTCGCCCAGCTCTTGAAGTAACATATTACAAACCGCATGGTCAGGTATACGAATGCCCACATCTTTACGCTTGCCAAAGATGCGTTTGGGTAACTTGGAGTTGGCAGGAAGAACAAAGGTGTATGGCCCTGGAAGGGCATGTTTTAAAATGCGATGTGAAGGGTTATCTATACTCACATATTGAGCAGCTTGCGATAAATCAGCGCACACCAATGACCATAAATGCGATTCATCTAAGCCTCTAAGTTGCCGAATGTTTTCTTGGGCTTTGAGCGCAGTAGGCAGCACCATAATCGCATAAGTTGTTTCCGTAGGAACAACAGCAAATGCACCATCTTGCAAAAGCTTAGCTGCGCGTTTGATTTGCCTGATTTGAGGGCGCTCTGGATGCAGGCGCATATGTTCAAAAGTGTGCAGCATTTTAGCTTAGAACTTAAAGCCTTTGAGCGCGTCTTTAAGTTTATCCTTGGCTTTCTGAGCAGCTTTCTTACGCGCTTGCTCTTTTTCAGCGGCCAGTCTATCGGCGGCTTTTTTCTTTTCTGCTGCAAGCTTAGCAGCTGCGGCTTGCTTGGCTTTTGCGGCTTCTTCATCACGGGTTTTAACAAAGCCTTGGTCAAGAATCTTGCCGCCTACACCATTGATTTTATGCCCAGTTGCATCATTTAACGCAGCAGCACTATCAAGCAATGCTTTTTTATCCATGCTGACCTTGGTTTGAATGTTATCAAAAGGACCGTAAATATGCAGCGGTACAACCACACCTTTTTGTCGTGTTGAGCCACCTTGCCCAGCCAATGTTTTGACCAAACGTGGGCGAACACGGTAGTCAATCTTAGCAGGGTCTAAATAAACTTTACCTTTACCTGTGAGGCGAAAGAGTGGCGAAGCCATATATAAATCATGGTTGGTGATGATAGCATCTTTGA
>JALUHL010000076.1 GCA_027053695.1 Ghiorsea sp. | reverse complement strand
TTAAATAACCTTATTGGTGTACCCATGACACTTCTGGGTATTGCCAAAGATAGCGAAATTGCATTGATTGAATGTGGCATCAGCGAAATCGGTGAGATGCAACGGCTTTCTGAAATTGTACAGCCAGATATTGCCATATTAACAGGCATTACCAGTGCCCATGCTGAAGGCTTGGGAGGCTTGCATGGTGTTGCTTATGAAAAGTCACTACTATTAAAACATTTGCAGCCACAAGGCTGGTGCGCTTTGGGTGAAGGGGTTCGCAAGCAATTACCAAACGCTATTGAACATGATTGTATCGAAACTTTTGTAGGCTGGGAGCTACAGGGCAAGACGTTGACATTGCGCTATCAAGATGAAACTGCATGCTTATCACTGCCACTTCCTGCACCACATTGGGGCTCGAATATGGCTTTTGTTGCCTCAGTTGCCATACAATATTTACTTCAACATCAACGTCATATCAATCTTGCAGAGTTGTCCGACATCTTGGCATCTTGGCAGCCTGTAAAGGGTCGCTTACAAAGTCTTTCTGGCATCCATGGCTCTGTAATTTTGGATGATAGCTACAATGCCAACCCTATTTCCATGCAAGCCGCACTTCACACCTTGGCGACCATGCCAAAACGTCGCATTGCCATTATCGGCGATATGGCTGAATTGGGCATTGACGCAGAGTCTGCCCACAAACAGCTCGATGTATCACGCGTCGATATGCTGATACTCATTGGTTCGCACATGCAAGGCTTGCATAAGCAGCACCCAACATCCCAATGGTTTGCAAATACAGATGCATTGCTGACGTGGTTAAATGAGCATCCATCTATGTTTACAGCCCAAGATACCATACTCATAAAAGCATCGCATGGTATGCAGCTTTGTAAAGTTGTTACCCTGCTTAGCGAGCAAGGAAATAGACATGTTATATAACCTTCTCGTCCCATTAATTGAGGACTATTCATTCCTGAATCTATTTCAGTATATCACGGTCCGTACCGTGGGTGCGTTGGTAACCTCGTTGATTATTTGCTGGCTTGTAGGCCCTGCCTTTATCCGTTGGATGAAGGATTTACAGGGCAAGGGGCAGCCTATCCGTGAGGATGGTCCACAAAGCCATTTATCCAAGCAAGGCACGCCAACCATGGGCGGTTTACTTATTCTGTTTAGTTTAAGCATTTCCACATTGTTATGGGCTGATTTAAACAATCATTTCATCTGGCTGGCACTGTTGGTCACCTTGGGCTTTGGGCTTATTGGCGGCGTGGATGATTACCTTAAACTAAGCAAACAAAACAGCAAAGGTCTGGCTGGTCGTTGGAAATTATTATTGCAACTTTTATTCGCTGGCATTGCTGCCATTGGCCTGATGCAAAGTACCGCTCCTATTGTTGATATTCCTTTCTTTGCTGTGCAGTGGAATATGGGTTACTGGTATGTTTTATTCGTTATTTTTGTACTCATTGGCACATCCAACGCTGTGAATTTAACCGATGGCTTGGATGGTTTGGCAGTTACGCCAACCTTTATGACAGCCATGGCTTTGGCAGTGATTGTATATCTTGCTGGTCATGCGCAGTTCTCTAGCTATTTATTAATCCCTTATGTTCCTGGCGCAGGCGAGTTAACTATTTTCTGCGGTGCGATCATGGGAGCTTGCTTGGGATTCTTATGGTTTAACACCTACCCTGCACAGGTCTTTATGGGCGATGTTGGCTCTTTGGCACTGGGTGGTGCTTTGGGTTTTGTGGCTTGTGCCGTACATCAGCAATTCCTATTGGCGATTGCGGGTGGATTATTTGTACTGGAAGCAGTGTCTGTCATCGTGCAAGTGGCTAGCTTTAAGTTAACAGGAAAACGTGTCTTTCGTATGGCTCCAATTCATCATCATTATGAACTAAAAGGCTGGCCAGAGCCTAAGGTGATTGTACGTTTCTGGATTATCTCATTTCTATTGGCATTGGTGGCACTTGCCACCTTGAAGATTCGTTAATCATGACTACAAGAAAACTACAAAAACACGCCATCATCGGCATGGGAAAAACAGGCATATCCATCGCCCATTTCCTATTACAGAAAGGCATCTTATGCGAAGCCTTTGATGAAAATACAAGCACACTTCCAGGTACTTTACATATCCCATTACACTGTGGTGCGTTAGAAAGTAACGTATTACAAACATTTGATTTTATCTGGGTTAGTCCAGGTATTCATTGGGAAAAACCTGCTTTGCAAGAAGCGCGTCATGCGGGTGTTCCCATGCAAGGTGATTTAGGGCTATTTTTGGAATATTGCAATACACCATTGATTGCCATTACAGGCACCAATGGCAAAACAACCACCACACAAATTATACAAACATTATTAGAAACACTACCTGGTGGCTGCGATACTGGTGGCAATATTGGTACGCCCATGCTCGATCTTATTGCTCAAGATAAGTTGCCTAGCCGTATCGCCTTAGAGCTTTCCAGCTTTCAGTTAGAGCGTTGTAATCATATTCATCCACATTGGGCAGTATTATTGAATATTCAACCTGACCATGCCGATATGCATGCCAATGAAGAAGCTTATTTAGCAGCAAAACTACGCCTTTTCAGCCATCAAGCTGCGGGTGATACTGCTATGCTGCCAGTCGCTGAACGCTGGGATGTATTAAGCGAAGATTTATGCAAACGTGGCGTTCAAGTGCATCGTTTTGGTCAACTTTCCGAAGATAATCCTGCCATTGAGAAGCTGGCTGCAGGCATTGTAAGCACGGATAAGCAGCACAGCTTATTTTGGCATCAAGATGGGCATCGCCAAAGCATCAATTGCCAACGCATCCCCACACGCGGTTTGCATCAGCACATCAACCTAGCCGTTGCAGCACAAGCTGCGGCTGATTTCGGTGTTTCCAATAAAGTAATTCGTGAGGCAATCTCATCATTTAGAGGTCTGCCACATCGTTTGCGTTTGGTTGGCCATGTAGCTGGGCACGATTGGTTTGATGATTCCAAAGCAACCAATCCTGCAGCAGCCCAAGCTGCGCTCAATTCATTTGAACAAAGCATTTGGATTTGTGGTGGTTTGCGTAAAGGTCTCGATTTAACGCCTTTATCAAACACCATTAGCCAGCACGTCTCCCATGCCATTATTATTGGCAAGGAAAAACGCCCATATATTGAATTATTGCAAAAGGCAGGCATCAGTTACACGGTCGGCGGCACAATCGAGAGGGCTGTGGTGATGGCAGCCAGTCATACAAGCAGCTTGCCTATTTTATTATCACCAGCGGCAGCGAGCCAAGATCAGTTTGCCAATTATGTAGAGCGCGGTCGTGCTTTTGCCAAAGCCATTCAACATTTGGAGAAGCAAAGCTAATGCGCCCCGCTGGTGATTCAATTCTACTTGGCTGCGTCGTAGCATTGCTAACGTTGAGCATACTTATGGTTGGTAGTGCCAGCTTGAGTGTTGCAGAAGCCCGTTATGACGATGCTTTTCGAATCATTCGCCATTGGCTCATTTATATCCCGCTTGGGCTTTTACTCATGTGGGGGGTTTCTCGTGTGCATCCGTCATGGTGGAAAGCGGCATGTTTGCCACTGCTTGTGATTGCGCTGCTAGTGATGCTCACTGTTCTTCTTACAGGTCAAAGTCTGCATGGTGCAACCCGCTGGTTTTCATTTTTCGGCATGAGTTTGCAACCCGTTGAATTGCTCAAACCCACCATTATTTTATACATGGCATATTATATGGGTACATTCCCCGATCGCCTACAGCAACTATCCAGTGGTCTCGCACCGATGCTTTTTATACTTTGCATCGCCCTGGTATTGCTGATGTTACAACCTGATTTTGGTAATTCGGTGCTACTTGCCAGTGTATGTTTCACACTATGGTTTGTTGGCGGTGTACCTTTTCGCCATCTAGCAGGCATTGCCGCGATTTTAACACCGATTGCCATCATCGCCATGGTTGCAGAGCCTTATCGTGTCGAACGCCTACTAAGCTTTACCGACCCATGGGCAGACCAATTTGGCAGTGGTTATCAATTGATACAATCCATGATTGCTTTCGGCTCTGGTGGACTGACAGGCGCAGGCTTGGGGCAAGGTGTACAAAAGCTTTTTTACTTGCCTGAAGCCTTTACCGATTTTATCGCTGCTGTCATGGGTGAAGAGCTTGGACTGATTGGCACGGCTGGACTGATTATTATTTTCGGCATCTTAATTATGCGCGGCTTGCAATTGGCGATGCGCTGCGAGCAAACCTTTGAGCGTTTATTAGCCACAGGTTGTACCCTGCTTATTGGCATAA
>JALUHL010000075.1 GCA_027053695.1 Ghiorsea sp. | reverse complement strand
GGGTGAATTCTTGTTGTGGATTTTTTCTGCCGCCTTGAGGCGCAACGGATGCAACCGTACCCTCAATCAATTTCAATAATGCTTGCTGCACACCTTCGCCCGATACATCACGTGTAATCGATGGCGAATCAGACTTGCGAGCTAATTTATCCACTTCATCGATATATATAATGCCGCGCTGTGCACTTTCAACATCACCATCTGCAGCTTGCAGTAGCTTCACAATGATATTATCCACATCTTCGCCCACATAACCTGCTTCGGTCAGTGTGGTTGCATCTGCAATGATAAAGGGCACTTCAAAAATACGCGCTAAAGTTTGCGCAAGTAAGGTTTTACCGCAGCCTGTTGGACCCAAAAGCAAAACATTACTTTTTGAAATCTCAACCTCATCTTTTTCATTGTGGGATAAACGTTTGTAGTGATTATATACAGCCACAGATAATAAGCGTTTTGGCGCTTCTTGCCCAATCACATAACCATCTAAGAATGCTTTAATTTCATGCGGTTTAGGGAGCCCTGTTTCCTGCTCGGTTGAAGATTTTTTTTCATCTTCAAACTCTTCCACCATAATATCAGTGCAAAGTTCAATGCATTCATCGCAAATAAAGACTGTTGGCCCAGCAATAAGCTTTTTAACATCATGCTGGCTTTTGCCGCAAAATGAGCAAAACAGCGTTGAATCACCACCCGATGACTGCTTTGATGAGCCTGAACCGCTACCCTTTGAAGAAGAACTCATTTAACCTCGCTTACCGCCGCAGGCACATCTTCACGCGATGTGAGCACCTTATCAATAATGCCATATTCACAAGCATCTGCAGCGGATAAGAAATAATCGCGCTCCACATCATCGGCTAATTTATCCAAGGGTTGCCCTGTATTTTCAGCCATCATTTTGTTCAGGCTATCTTTAAGCTTCAAAATCTCTTTGGCATGAATTTCAATATCTGTGGCTTGGCCTTGGAAACCGCCCAAGGGCTGATGAATCATCACTCGCGCATTGGGTAGCGCATAGCGTTTGCCTTTGGTACCTGCTGCTAATAAATGTGCGCCCATGGATGCAGCTTGACCCACGCAAAGCGTAGATACATCACAACGAATATATTGCATGGTATCATAAATCGCCATACCCGCAGTGACCACACCACCCGGACTATTGATATAGAGAAAAATATCTTTATCAGGCCCTTCTGATTCTAAAAAGAGAAGCTGGGCAATGATAAGATTAGCCATATGGTCTTCAACCTGACCGTTCAAAAAGATAATCCGTTCTTTTAATAAGCGCGAATAAATATCGTAAGAGCGTTCACCCCGAGCAGTCTGCTCAACAACCATAGGTACTAAATTCATGATATCGCTTTATCCTGTTCCTTTTGCCATGCTGCCAATGTTTTTTTCACTTTCTTCGTTTTCGCTTGGCTGACCACATGGTCAATACATTTTTGTTCTAATATACGGTCTTTTAACGCACCCATTTGCTCTTGGTTATCACGAATATATTTCGCATAATCATCGCGCATATTCTCAGGATACGTCGCCACCATTTCATCAACACCAGCATCAATTTCTTCATCCGTCAATGAAATATCAAAATCTTTACGCACAGATTGCAACAAAACAGACAATTTCAAACCACGCTCAGAACGCGCTCTAACCTCAGCTTTAAAAGCTTCATCTTGCAGCATTTCATCGGTGGCTTCCATGCCCTGCTGCTTCATGTTTTGAATCACACGCGCAGTGGTTGCTTTCATATCTTCAGCAATCAAACCTTCTGGTAAAGTCATAGGATGGGCTGCAACCAAGGCATCCAATGCAGAATCGCGTGTTGCGCTTTTGCCTGCTTGCTCAGCTTCTTTGGCTAAACCTTGGCGAATATCTTCCATCATGGCTTTAGCATCATCAAAATTCAGCATTTTCGCCAATGTTTCATCATCTTTGGCTTTAACTGCTTCCCCAACACTTTTCACAGTCGTTTCAAAGCGAGCTGCTTGGCCTGCTAAGTTTGGTGCTTGATAATCTTCAGGGAAAGTCACTTCAACGGTGCAAGTATCGCCTGCTTTTTTACCCACAAGTTGCTCTTCAAAGCCCGGAATAAAGCGGCCTTCACCAAGCACAAGCGGCACATCTTCGCCTTTGCCGCCATCAAACGCTTCATCACCAAGAAACCCTTCAAAATCAATATGCAGTTGATCTCCATTTTCAGCCGCTCTGTCATCTTTGATTTCATAGCTCACTTGTGATTTGTATAAGCGCTCAAGTACGCCTTGAATATCTTCATCATCTACAGTCACTTCAGTTTCTTCGACTTTTTTAAGCTTGCTTAAATCAGTCAGCTCAACCTCAGGCCATGAGGATACTTTTAATGTGAACACAAATGCATCATCAGGCTGCACTTTAGGCAATGAAAGCTCAGGTTGAAGCGCAGGTGTTAAGCCTGAAGCTTCAATCGCAGCCACATAATGCTGCTGCAACAATTGAGACACTGTATCTTCGTGAATTTTAGGGCCAAATTGTTTATCAATCACATGGCTTGGTGTTTTGCCCGGGCGAAAGCCAGGAAGCTTCACTTGCCCAGCAAGCTTGCTTTTCTCTTCGGCATACACACGATCATATTCTGATTGCGGAAGTTTCACTTCCACTTCATGTTCGTTTTCACCAAGTTTTTTGACTTCAGTTTGGACCATTTCAGCCTCCGAAAAAAGATGTATAAAAAATCAATGCGCCCCTGATAGCAGAAAGCGCATTGACGTATATGGTACGAGAGGGGGGAGTCGAACCCCCACGCCGTAAGACACTGGAACCTAAATCCAGCGCGTCTACCAGTTCCGCCACCCTCGCATATGTAAGTTGTGCAAAGACATCTTAGCCCAACGGGGGCGCACTATGCCATGCCAAATCACCAAATCAATGAAAAATCATATCTATGGCATATCATCGCTACCTGACATGTGCAAAACCCATTAAAATGGTTTAGCTTTCTGTTTATAAGCTCGGAGAAGGGTTAAAACCAATGACAAAAAAACATGCTTTTATTTTAGGTGCTACACTCTTAATATCTTTAGCTGGCTGCGCTACTAACCCTGTGACTGGTGAGCGCGAATTAAGCTTAGTCAGCGAAGAAAAAGAGCTGGCTATTGGTGCGCAGCAATATGAGCCCGCCCGCCAATCCCAAGGCGGTGATTTTATTCTCGACCCCGCGCTCACGGCTTATATCTCCGAAGTGGGCAACAAGCTTGCCGCAGTAAGTGATCGTAAACTTCCTTATGAATTTAAGATTATCAATAGCTCTGTGCCTAACGCATGGGCATTACCCGGCGGTAAAATCACCGTCAACCGTGGTTTACTCACCTACCTCAACAGTGAAGCCGAACTGGCTGCTGTATTGGGTCATGAAATTGTGCATGCCGCTGCCAAACATGCAGTGCGCCAAATGTCGCGTGGCATGCTGCTGCAAACTGGCGTTGTGGCTGCAGTAGTCGGCGCACAAAGCTCAGGTTATGGTGGGCTAGCGCAAATGGGCGCTGGGCTTGGCGCACAACTATTGAGCACCAAATATGGGCGAGATGCAGAGCGTGAGTCTGACCATTATGGCATGATTTATATGTCCAGAGCAGGTTATGACCCTCAAGGTGCAGTGGAGCTGCAACGCACCTTTGTCAAACTCTCTGCAGGACGCAATCAAGATTGGTTAAGCGGCATGTTTGCTAGCCACCCTGCTTCAGAAGAGCGCGTACAAAACAATCTGAAAATGCTGCAAGAATTGCCCACAGGTGGCGAGGTAGGCGCTGCACGTTACAAAAGTAAACTCGCTTACCTCAATACCATTAAACCTGCTTATGATGCCTACGACAAAGGTCGCAAAGCTTTGGCCAAGAAGGATGTTTTAGCTGCGGAAAAGCTTGCCCAACAAGCCATAAGCATCGCACCCCAAGAAGCTTTGTTTTATGATTTAGCAGGTGATATTGCAATCACTAAGAAGCAACCACAATCAGCGCTCAAACAATATAACAAAGCGATTACTTCAAATCCTAAGTTCTTCTATGGTTATCTGATGCGCGGGCAAATTGAATACAAATTAAAGCAAAACCCAAAAGCCAAAGCTGACCTTGAAAAAAGTTTAACCATGTTACCCACAGGCAATGCATATTTGGTCTTGGGGCATATTGCCAAAGCCGAACAAGATATTGCCAAAGCCAAATCATATTATGCTAAAGTTGCCAGCAATAAAGGCAAAGTAGGCATTGCAGCATACACCGCCCTACTTGAGCTCGACCTACAAGCGCATCCCAACAAATATTTAAAGATGCGCGTGGGCA
>JALUHL010000074.1:6401-12876 GCA_027053695.1 Ghiorsea sp. | reverse complement strand
CGCTTCATCACTTCCAAACCTGTTGGCTCTGCATAAGCCATAGGCACAGCTAAAATGCTTAGCATTGCAGCTGCAATAATCATCTTGATATTCATACGTCACTCCTTTGATGTTGAAAAACTTTATACGATAAAAATGTAATCACAGTCCACACCGCAGTGCGCAAAAACATGGCTGCAATGGTACGCGTTTCATAAGCAATATCAGCGATATATATGCTTAAACCCAAAGCTGAAAATACCGTGATAATACCGAGCAAAATAGCTCCTGCTAAATATATCACCCATGGTTGACGCATATACAAAGCGATACCTGCAATGATATAGAAAAAGCCCGACACAAAATTAAACCACAGTACAAAGGGGATATAATTGCCCGCTGCAACACGCGCATCTTCACTCCAAAATAAGACATCACCACCAGACTTGATGGTTAATACGCCAAACAGCACTGCCACAGTCGCAATGACCAAGCGCGCCACATCACATTTTTTTATTTTTTTATCTGTCATCTCTAATTACTTCCTTGATTTACTTCTCATTGTTATGGCTTTAAGTTGGTTTACTTTCCTTCTCGTAGTTCCATCAAACTGAGCATAATTTTTCGCAATGTCTGAATCGTCACTTCTTTATCTTGCTGAGGAACATCCTTGACCAATTCCTTTTGAAAGTCTCTGGCTAAGGGAAATGCGATATCTAAGGTGTCCTTACCCTGTTGCGTGATGCATATATCAAATCGCCTTCTATCTTCTGCATTGGGCTTGCGTTCAATCAATCCTTTTTTCACTAATCCGTCCAAGCGCCTTGTCACTGTTGTTTTATCTCGCATCATCAAATCCACAATTTGCGCTTGGCTCAACGTACCACCACTGAACAACCTGAACAGAATGGCAAAGTCCTGTGCAACAATGGGTAAACCCGCCTTAGTAAACCGCTTCTCAATTTCCTCTGTCATCAAAAACGACACGCGATTGACATGAAAGCCAAAAGCTTGCTCCAACTGAAATGTACTCAAATCATCCATAACAACACTCCTTGCGGCGAACCTTAGCTTATTTAGTTGTATAATGCAATCATTGTGTATTGCAATCAAATGAGCCTTATAAAACATGCTAAATTATAGCCATGACAAAAGCCTCAAAATTCGTTATCCTGCGCAGCCTTTTGAAATAAAGGTTGAGATAGAGAGTAAGCGAGAAAAGTTTTTTGAATTGGAGTTGCTAATGACGCAAATGCCGAAAAAGCAAGGATTATACAACCCGCAGAATGAGCATGATGCATGCGGCGTGGGTTTTGTTGCACACATTAAGAATGAAAAAAGCCATGGTATTGTAGAGAAAGGTTTGGAGATTTTGCTTCGCCTTACCCACCGTGGCGCGGCAGGCGCTGACCCTAGAGAAGGTGATGGTGCAGGCATTTTGATTCAAATTCCTGATGACTTTTTCCAAGCCGTTGCTTCTGATTCGGATATTGCGCTTCCTGCTGCTGGTGAATACGGCGTAGGCATGATTTTCTTGCCGCAAGATGATGCGCATCGCGCTGCTTGCGAACAAATCATTGAAGATACCATTGCTGCTGAAGGGCAAACCTTATTGGGTTGGCGCGATGTACCTGTGGATGCAACCCATGCTGACTTACCTGAAAGCGTGTTGGCTTGCGAGCCTGTCACCCGCCAAGTCTTTATTGGTCGCGGCTCCAACTGCGCTGACCAGCAAGCCTTTGAACGCAAACTCTTTGTGATGCGTAAAATCTTTGAAAATGCGATTGCTGATAAGGCTTTTGATGATAAGGCAAAATTCTATGTCAATTCATTGTCCAGCCGTACAATTGTGTATAAAGGTATGTTCTTATCGCATCAGGTCGGCACATATTTTACAGATCTGCAAGATGCTCGCATGAAATCTGCATTGGCATTGGTGCATCAGCGTTTTTCTACCAACACCTTCCCATCTTGGGAATTGGCGCATCCTTTCCGTATGGTGGCGCACAATGGTGAAATCAACACGGTTCGTGGTAATATCAACTGGATGAACGCGCGCCGTCACTCCATGAAATCCAAATATTTGGGTGATGACCTTGATAAAGTTTGGCCTTTAATTCCTGAAAATCAATCCGATACCGCATGTTTTGATAATGCATTGGAACTATTGGTCATGGGTGGTTATTCGCTGACCCATGCTGCCATGCTTTTGATTCCAGAAGCTTGGGCGGGCAACCATGCTATGGATGCCAAACGTAAAGCCTTTTACGAGCATCACGCAGCATTGATGGAGCCTTGGGATGGTCCAGCAGCCGTTGCCTTCACAGATGGCATACAAATTGGCGCAACCCTAGACCGCAATGGTCTACGTCCAGCGCGTTATTTGGTGACCGATGATGATTTGGTGGTGATGGCATCTGAAATGGGTGTATTAGACATCCCTGAAGAGAAAATCATCAAAAAATGGCGTTTGCAACCGGGTAAAATGTTTTTGATTGATTTGGAAAAAGGTCAAATCATTGATGATGAAACCATCAAAAATGAACTCGCCAATGCACAAGACTACGCTAAAATCTTAGCTGAAACCCAAATTCAAATTGAAGATTTGCATGCTGATGTTGATGTGGCGCAACCTGACCACGATACCTTGCTGAATAAACAACAGGCTTTTGGTTATACCAAAGAAAACCTTAAATTCTTGATGGCACCCATGGCAGAAACAGGCATGGAAGCTACTGGCTCTATGGGTAACGATACGCCACACGCTGTGTTGTCCAACCGCGCTAAACCTTTATACAATTATTTCCGTCAGCTCTTTGCACAGGTCACCAACCCACCCATTGACCCCATCCGTGAAGAAATGGTGATGAGCTTAACCTCTATCATTGGCCCCAACCCCAATTTATTGGGCTTAGGCGATGAAGAGCCAAGCTTACGTTTGGAAGTGCATCAACCCATTCTAAGCAACAGGGATTTGGAAAAAATTCGCCATATTCATCAAACCACAGATGGCAAATTCCGTACGGTGACATTGTCTATGTGTTATCCTGCCGATTCAGGTGCTGCAGGCATGGATGTTGCCGTTGAGAATTTATGCAAACAAGCTGAACGCGCCGTACTGGATCAATTTAATATCATCATCTTAAGTGATCGTGATATGGATGAGCAGCATATTCCTATCCCTGCTTTGCTTGCCACTTCGGCTGTGCATCAACACTTAATCCGCGAAGGTTTACGCGTAGAAACTGGGCTTGTGGTGGAAACGGGTTCTGCTCGTGAAACCCAACATTTTGCAACATTGGCAGGGTTCGGCGCAGAAGCTGTGAACCCATATTTGGCATTTGAAACCTTGATTGATATGCGCCAATGCGGCCATTTATCCGATGATTTGGATGATGAAACCATCATTGCCAATTTTATCAAAGCAGTGGGCAAAGGTTTGTTCAAAGTGATGTCTAAAATGGGTATTTCAACCTATCAATCCTATTGTGGCGCTCAAATCTTTGAGGCCTTTGGCCTTTCAACTGAATTCGTTGATAAGTATTTCACAGGCACAGCCACACAAATTGAAGGTATTGGTTTGGATGAGGTTGCCAGGGAAGCGGTGATGCGTCATCAGCTGGCTTATGGCAACTCCATGATTCACAAGAAAATGCTTGATGTGGGCGGCGAATACGAATGGCGTGTGCGCGGCGAGCAACATCTGCTTACGCCTGAAACCATTGCCAAACTGCAACATGCCGTGCGCACAGGCAACTATGGTTTGTACAAAGAATTTGCTAATATTATCAACAATCAACAAGGTCGCTTGGTCACGTTACGCAGCCTATTTAAATTTAACAAAGGTAAATCAATTTCTATAGATGAAGTCGAGCCAGCAACGAGCATTGTCAAACGCTTTGCCACAGGTGCAATGTCATTTGGTTCGATTTCACATGAAGCACACAGCACACTGGCGATTGCCATGAACCGTTTGGGTGGTAAGTCCAACACGGGTGAAGGCGGAGAAGAAGTAGAGCGTTTTACCCCTCTTGCCAATGGCGATTCTATGCGTTCCGCCATTAAGCAGGTCGCATCAGGTCGCTTTGGTGTGACCGCTGAATATTTGGCAAATGCTGACCAAATTCAAATCAAAATGGCGCAAGGCGCAAAACCGGGCGAAGGTGGGCAATTGCCTGGGCATAAGGTGGATGAGCGCATTGGTAAAGTACGTCACTCCACGCCGGGTGTGGGTTTGATTTCTCCACCACCGCATCATGATATTTATTCCATTGAAGATTTGGCGCAATTGATTTTCGATTTGAAAAACACCAATACCGATGCTGATATTTCTGTGAAATTGGTATCTGAAATTGGTGTAGGTACTGTGGCTGCTGGTGTGGTCAAAGCGCATGCTGACCATGTAGTGATTGCAGGTCACGATGGTGGTACAGGCGCATCTCCGCTCACCTCCATCAAATATGCAGGTTCTGCATGGGAAGTGGGATTGGCTGAAACCCAGCAAACATTATTGCTCAACCGTTTGCGTAGCCGCACACGTTTGCAAGCTGATGGACAAATGCGTACAGGCCGTGATGTGGCGATTGCTGCGTTATTGGGTGCTGATGAAGTCGCCTTTGGCACGATTGCTTTGGTCGCAGAAGGTTGTGTGATGATGCGTAAATGTCATCTCAATACCTGCCCAGTGGGTGTTGCCACACAAGATGCAGCACTGCGCAAAAAATTCGTGGGTAAACCTGAAGATGTAGTGAATTACTTTATGTATGTTGCTGAAGAAACCCGTGAAATTATGGCTGAACTGGGCTTTAAAACCTTTGATGAAATGATTGGTCGCGTGGATATGTTGGATACCAATGATGCGGTTCGCCATTGGAAATCACAGGGCATTGATTTAACGCCTATCTTCAAGCAAGTGGAATCTGAAGATAGACCCCACCATGCTATCGCTCAAGATCATGGTTTAGACAAATTGATTGATAATAAATTGATTGTACAAGCGCAGCCTGCGTTGGACAATCAAACGCCTGTCACCATTGAAACAGATATTTGCAATGTGGACAGAAGCTTTGGCACCATGCTTTCGGGCAAAGTAGCCAAGAAATATGGCCATGCAGGTTTACCAGAGGATACCATTGTCATTAACGCTAAAGGCACAGCGGGTCAATCGCTTGGCGCATGGTTAGCCCATGGCGTAAGTATCAACCTTGTTGGCGTAGGTAATGATTATGTGGGTAAAGGTTTGTCTGGTGGTCGCATCAGCATTCGCCCACCGGAAGAAACGCCCATCAAAGCCGAAGAAAACAGTATTGTGGGTAACACTGTATTGTTTGGTGCCATTGCTGGTGAAGTCTATTTCAGCGGTATTGCAGGCGAGCGTTTTGCAGTGCGCAACTCTGGTGCTGCAGCAGTCGTTGAAGGCGTGGGCGACCATGGCTGCGAATATATGACAGGTGGTACGGTTGCTATTCTTGGTGAAACAGGGCGCAACTTTGCAGCAGGCATGTCAGGCGGCATGGCATTTGTTTACGATGCTTCTGGCGACTTTAAAAACCGCTGTAATATGGCGCAAGTAGCGCTTGAAAAGCTAGAAGGCTCTGCCTCTGCTGCCCATGCCACTGAATCCTTGAATATTCAGCACAGCATCGACCAAAATGATGCACAGGTATTATTCAATATGATTTCTCGTCATGTGCACTACACCAATTCAACACGCGGCAAAGACATTTTGGATAACTGGGATGCTGCATTGGCTAAGTTCATCAAAGTGATGCCCGTGGACTACAAACGCGCGCTTGCTGAGCGCAAAACCGAATCTCAAGCCAAGGAGGCTACGCATGGGTAAGCCAACAGGTTTCAAAGAATTTGAACGTCAAAACCTGACTTATGCACCCGTTGCAGAACGTGTGACAAATTTCAAAGAGTTTTCCAAGCTTCCAGCTGAAGATGATTTAAAAACTCAAGGTGCGCGTTGCATGGATTGCGGTATTCCATTTTGTCATAATGGTTGCCCTGTCAACAACATCATCCCTGATTGGAATGATTTGGTGTATCATGGTCAATGGTGTGAAGCGTTAAATGTATTGCATTCCACCAACAACTTCCCTGAGTTTACAGGCCGTATTTGCCCTGCACCTTGCGAAGAAGCTTGTACAGTCAACTTAATTGGTGATGCTGTAACCATCAAAAATATCGAGCTTTCTATTGTTGAGAAAGGCTTTGAGAAAGGCTGGATTAAGCCTGAGCCTGCCGAAGAAAAAACAGGCAAGAAAGTAGCTATCGTTGGCTCAGGGCCTTCGGGTTTGGCTTGTGCGCAACAGTTGGCACGAGCAGGTCATGATGTGGTGGTCTTTGAAAAACAAAATCGAATCGGTGGTTTGATGCGTTATGGCATTCCAAACTTTAAATTCGATAAAGCCGTGATTGACCGCCGTATGCAGCAAATGGAAGCTGAAGGCGTTGAATTTCGGGTGAATCAACATATTGGCGTAGATATTCC
>JALUHL010000074.1:0-6391 GCA_027053695.1 Ghiorsea sp. | reverse complement strand
GATTGAAGGACGTGATCTGCAAGGCATTCATTTTGCCATGGAATTGCTAACGAAAAATACCAAACGTGTATTGGGCGATGATATTCCTGAAGAAGAATTTGTATCTGCCAAAGATAAACATGTGGTGGTGATTGGCGGCGGCGATACAGGTTCGGATTGCATAGGCACATCCAATCGTCATGGCGCAACATCAGTCACCCAAATTGAAATTATGCCTGCTCCACCCGAGCATCCTAATAAACTGATTACTTGGCCTGATTGGCCGATGAAAATGCGCACCTCTACTTCGCAAGAAGAAGGTTGTGAGCGTGATTTTGCAGTGACCACCAAACGCTTTATCGGCGAGAATGGCAAAGTCACTGGCATTGTTTGTGCGCGTGTGGATTGGTCGCAAGATGAGAATGGGCAATGGAAAATGACAGAGATTGAAGGCTCTGAATTTACCCTACAAGCTGATGTTGTGTTCCTGGCGATGGGCTTCTTGCATCCTGTGCATGAAGGTATGCTTGATGAGCTTGGGCTTGCCAAAGATGCGCGTGGTAATGTGTCTGCCAATACCGATGATTATAAAACCAGCTTAGACAAAGTATTTTCTGCGGGTGATATGCGCCGCGGTCAATCCTTGGTGGTTTGGGCAATTCGTGAAGGTAGGCAAGCTGCACGCAGCGTGGATGAGTTCCTTATGGGCTCGACTGGCCTTCCTCGCTAACACATTCTACATCAATCTAACAAGGGGCTGCAATCGCAGCCCTTTTTTGTTGCAACATATGGATAAAAGCTGTGCTTTTGACATCCTTAACAATCCACCCCATCATCAGCCTATGATATAATAGACCAACAACGCCTTTCCTCTTTTTGCCTTTCATATGCAATAAGATGGATAATTATTCTATCTATGTACTATGAATATGAGGACTATCATTCCTACTATTGGAATTGTTATGTTTAGAAAGGAGAAATTTAAATGTCTGATGCAATAATTCAGCAAATAATAAGTGTTATAGCAGTACTAGTTGGTGTTGCTGTTGGTGCGATAGCTACATATTTCGCTAATTATCGTTTAAAAATGTATGAGCTAAATTACTTACAAGAGAAAGAGGCCAATATGCAGATTCGCGATTGTTGCGCAAGTTTCATCTCAGAAGCAAATCGTTTGGTTGTACTTTCCATGCAAGAAAAAATATCAGACAAGAAAGAAATAATCACTTTAACAACACATTACACAAATATAGAGTTACTTTGTTCAAAAAATATTATAAAAGCAGCAAGGGATATTTTTGATTTAATATTAAGCCTTCACGGTCAGATTGATGGAAGTACTAACGCTACTTATGCAGAATTACGCAAAGAATTTATTAATGTAATAAAACAGGATATTAAAACTCAAACATGACAGCTCATTTAATATTGGCCGCAAAAGAATTACGGTGACAGTTTACTCAATACACTTCATTGCCAAGTTCTGGGGACGTAATACTTAATTGCTTGTTAAACCCTTAAAACCGCTCAACCCAAGTATCTACACATGCAGCAATTTCACCATACACCCGTCTAAAGGTTTCTTCTGACCTGCCCATAGGGTCATCAATGATTGCGCCGCCGCAAGGTTGGGATAACAACATCACCTTACCCACATGCTCTGGCCGCTTTTGCATCAAATGTTGCCGCTGCTCTGGCTCCATCACCAATACCAAGGCTGCCCTATCCATATCGGGTGCTAAAAGCGCACCAGACATATGTTCAGACATATCCACACCAAACTCTAAACCCACTTTCAAGCCTGTTTCAGGCACTTTCTTGCCTTGCATCATCAAAAGACCACGGCTAAACACTTCACCATATTTACCTTCTTCCTCAAGGCGTTTACGCATATAAAATTCAGCAAATGGGCTGCGGCAAATATTGCCTGCGCAGACCATCATAATAGGGCTTGGCATCAACATCAGTTCATTCCTCTTTCCAAAGTGGTGTCACATGGCTTTCTTCAGCAATGCGCTGCATCAGCTTTTCATGCATTTTTACATCTTCATCGCGCACTTTCACTGCCTCTCGGCGCATCAATGCAGCGGTTTCGCTTTGTTCGGCGCGCTGCTCTCTAGCATTTGCCATCTGTACAAACTCGGATGCAGGCTTTACGCCCAAATCCATACCCAAAGAAAACTGGCGTCCACCTGTCATCGCCAAATAAACTTCGCCAAGAAGTTCAGAGTCTAAAAGTGCGCCATGCAGCTCCCTATGCCCACGCTCAATCTCAAACCTATCGCACAAAGCATCCAAATTATTGCGCTGGCGTGGGAATTGTTTTCTTGCCATTTGCAGCGTATCAATCACAGGCACATCATGGATATTGGGCAGGCCGCAAGCTTCTAGCTCCGCCATAATAAAACCAAGGTCAAAGGGGGCATTATGAATCACCAGCGTGCCACCTTGGATAAAATCAAGAAAGTCTTGCGCAATATCTTTAAACATAGGCTCATCTTTGACTCTTGCATCATCAATGCCGTGAATGCGCACCACTTCGGCAGGGATGTTCCTATCAGGGTTGATATACTGATGAAAAGTGCGGGGTTGGTTCATATCACGGTTGCTCACTTCAATCGCGCCAATCTCCACCATTTTATGCCCTTGTTCAGGGGATAAACCTGTGGTTTCGGTATCCAACATAATCAAACGCATGCTTTACCCATCATTTCTTTTCTACCTTCTTCTTCGCTTTAAACCATTTGCTTGGCGTGAATAAGTCTTCTAAGTAACCGCCCTTAGGCAAACCTGCATCTTCAGGGCTGATTTCATCCACGGCGGCATCGGATGCTGGCCCATGGATGCGATACACCTTACGCAACAAGCTTTTATCTTCACCCGTTAATACCCTACCTACGCCAGGGATACCACCAATAAATGATTCTATATTTTGCCAAGGGCGCGCAACCAGCACAATATCCAAATCACCCTTATCCAAGTCCACTTCGCCTTTGCCGCCTGCATCCAGCGCAGAGGATAAAAAAGCAAGCCTATCAATATTGAGTTTGTTACCCTCAAACTCACCTTCGAGCTGAAGCTTATCATACAAAAGCCCTTCTCCAACCACATCACCCCGGTCAAAAATAAAATACTTGGGCAAATCCACCAAACTGATAGCCGCCAGCAAGTGCGTAAGTGTGCCGCCTTCCATCACACGGCCATCTGCCACGCGCAGCTTGAAACCCCCTTTCATTTTACGCCACCAAGGCTGACCATCTTTATATTCGCCGCGACCGATAAATAGCGCTGACATATCGCCTTCTTTAAATAGCTTATCCAACTCTGCTTGCTCCATCAATGTACCAAACTCTCCGCTCATCAAAGCAAGCCCCTGCCACTGCAACGCACCATCTTTTAGGGTTTGCACTGAGCCTGAAGCTTGAAGCACCTGCCCTGCACCGTGCGCTTCTAAATGGTGCAAATCATATTTGCCTTTTCCATTCAATGAGAATGTGGCTTTGATGTGCTCCAAATTCGCATCATCTGATGAAAAGTGATCTGCACTGACTTCACCAACGCCTTGTTTATCCGACGAAAAATTAAGCTTCACATCCTGCGCAGAACTATTCTCCCATTCCACCCAATTAATATCAGCCGCCACAGACCATGGTCGGGTAAAAGCATCCGTACCACCTCTTTCTCTAAGGTAGCTGGTGAGCACAGGTTTATCCATATACTCTGCATCCACGGCAAGCGCCCACGGCTTTTTGCTGTCCAAAGGTATATGCAAAGTGAAATCACCACGAAAAGCAGGGGTATCCACATCATGAAACTTCAAGGCTAAAGTATCTGCGGTAATCAGTAGCGATGCATCAAAAGAAAAACCATCTTCATGTTTGGATAGAATCTCATCAATTTGTATGGGTAAAATACCTTTTCCTAAAGGTTTACCATGAAAAGAAACCATCAAATTTTCCATACCTTCTTTATCATAACCCGCAAAGTTATCCCAATCATTCTCCGATAAATTAAGCTTTCCTCGCCATGCGCCTTTCTCATAGTTAAGGTGAAGTTGGGTCAAACCTGTGGGATGTGTAATCGGCAAAACAAAGTCTTGGGTTAAATCGGCTAATGGTGCTGTGGCATCCAAAGTGATGCTTTGCGGTGACCAATCTTTAAATTTATCCAAGAACATGGAGAAGTCACCCTTAAACCATGGCAATTCAACAGGCATATGCTCAAGTGTTAGCCCTTTCTGAAAATCCCAAGTGGCAGTGCCCCCTGAAACAGCAATCGGTATATCATTATAATTTAAATGCCATTGCCCTTGATAGGGTTGAAGCGCAACAATGGTTTTATCTGGTTCTGTTTTATGCGCATCCCAAACCATGCTTATATCTGCACTGGCGGGCGAATCTCCCCAATGTAAATCTTTAGCCGAATCATAGTCTAACCACTCATGCAGTCGCCCAACATCACCTTCACCTTTGGCTTCAATGCGCATCACCAAGTCATACCAATCAATACGATACTGACCGGAACCTGTGGCAATGCCATCTTGTAGCTCAGCATGGGAAACATCAGCTTCTAAATGATTTTCATCCACCAGCACACGACCTTCCAACCCATACAAAAAATCGCCCGCCAAACCCAAGGCAATATCCACATCCGAGCCTTGGGCTTCAACATGGTATGTCATGGCAATCAGATTATCATAGGTAGGCACAGTATGCAGCGGATCAACCCAACCCAAGTCCAACGTGGCTCGCACGTCACGAATACGCCCACTGTGCATACTGTTTAACCAATCATGCCAGTCATCCTCACCCAGCATCCAAAGCCATGACCAAAGTAAAGGCATGGATGTTGAGCCATCCAAAGCATCTACATGCATCACATTATCTGACCATTTCAGTTTAAAGTCGCCAAAATTTTCACCATCTTTCCACTTGAACTGGTCTATATCTAAAGCCTGAAGCTGCATACCTTCTTCAAGGTTTAAATTCACATCACCTTGCAATTTCAAATGCTGAAAAGGCAACCTGAAATGCACCTCATCAGCAGCAATCAGACCTTGTGTTGCATCCGTTTCTAGCTGCCAACTCCAAGTTTGTTCACTTGTGATATCAGCGGAAAAATCAAGCTGATGAAGCCCAGACACATGTGCTTTCCATGATTGGGGAAGCCCTAAAAAATTACTCGCATGAAGCTTGATATGTTGGGGAAGTTGCTGCGCATTCAAAGATACTGAGAAATCAATGCCATCAGCCTTCACAGATATATATTCGGCAAAGGGCATCACCAAGGCAGAAACATGCTCAATACTTTGCTTCTCTCCGTGCAGAATCCAAGTGATATTCACGTCATCCAGCTTTGTTGTCATATTCACAGGCTTAGATGCTTGCTCTTGCGTGGCATCCAAATTAAGTGCGAATTCACCACCTGCAAGCGTTAGTTCAGGTACGATACGAAACAATAATAAGTCAAAAGGATTAAATTCAGCAAACGCATGCGAACCATGCACTGAAAACGATGGCGCATCGATATCAACCTGCCCAACATCCACAGCTGGTCCCCTCTGCCAAACCAACTTCACATCCGATATGCGCACAGTATTGGCATGCAATTTGTTCTTTATTTTTGTGGCAATATGCGCTCTGGTAAATGATAGGTCTGGGCCATAAGCAATCAAACTCACCACCGCAACCACAAAGATGATACCAAGCATCAAAGCAATGCGGCAGCTGCATAAAAGCCAAGTTTTAATCATAGTGATTAAGGGTGCGAGCTAAATAAAAGTGCTGTTACCCTTTGGCTTTTAGCTTTTCTATTTTTTTCTCAAGAATCGCCATCAGTCCATCTACACCTTTTTTCTTCACAATAGATTTAAAATCTTTGCGAAAGGTGGTGACTAAGCTTACGCCCTCAATTTTAATATCATACACCTGCCAACCCGAATCGGTTTGATGCAAGCGATATTCCATGGGAATTGATTTACTACTATCGACAACCGCACCCTTAACGCGCGCTTTATCTTTCTTAAATTCCGCATCATCAAACTCAACCTTTTGCCCGTGATAACCTGCAAGTTGATTGCCATAAGAGTATTCAAGCATTTGACGGAAAAGTTCTGTAAACTCTTTTTTCTTGGCTTCATCCATCTTCTTCCAAGGTTTACCTACACTGCGGCGTGACATTTCTCGATAGTCAAACTTACCCGCCACAACCTTGCGAATACCTTCTCTATCTGCATCACTAACAGCTGTTTTATCTTGCCTTGCTTCTAAAACATCAATGATAGCTTGAATGGTTGAAGCCACGACTTGTTTTGGTGAATCTTCTTCAGCTTGTGCAGGTAAAGACACAAATCCTGTGAACAGAAAAAGTGCCACTAAATATATTTGCCCTAATTTCATGATATTTCTCATTT
>JALUHL010000073.1 GCA_027053695.1 Ghiorsea sp. | reverse complement strand
ACCAATCGCTGCCACACCCTCAGGTGTTGAGCGGATGATACTGGTGCGCTTTTGAAAGTCATACACGCCTAATGGGCTAGAAAATCTTGCTGTGCGATTAGTGGGCAACACATGATTTGGCCCTGCCATATAATCGCCCAAAGCCTCAGGCACAAAGTGACCCAAGAAAATTGCACCTGCATGCTTAATGCTTGGCAACAAAGCATCAGGGTTTTCCAATGCCAGCTCCAAATGCTCAGGTGCAATGATGTTCACCGCTTCCGCAGCTTCATTTAAATCTTTTACAATCACAAATGCGCCATGGTTTTCCACCGAAGCGCGTGCAATATCTGCGCGTTCAAGCACAGATAAATGCTGTTCAATCGCGGCTTCTACTTTATCCGCCAAACCTTTATCTGCGGTGATAAAAATGCTTTGTGCGGCCTCATCATGCTCGGCTTGGGATAAAAAGTCTGCTGCCAACCATTCTGGATGCCCGCCATCAGCCACCACCACGATTTCAGAGGGTCCAGCAATCATATCAATGCCACAAGTGCCAAACACTTGGCGTTTGGCTGCAGCCACAAACTTATTACCCGGCCCTACAATTTTATCCACGGCTGGAATGGTTTCTGTACCATAAGCAAGAGCTGCCACAGCTTGCGCACCACCCACAGCAAAACCGATTTGCACACCCGATACATAAGCTGCTGCTAAGACCAGTTCATTGACTTCGCCTGCAGGTGTTGGCACCACCATGGTAATCTCTTCTACACCCGCAACTTGCGCAGGCACTGCATTCATCAGCACCGATGATGGATATGCCGCTTTACCGCCTGGCACATACAAACCTACGCTATCCAAAGCCGTGATTTTTTGCCCTAAAGTTAGCCCTGAATCATCAGTGTATGCCCAATCTTCTTGAACCTGTTTTTCATGGTATGCACGAATCCTATCTGCTGCCAGTTGCAAGGATTGCCTATCCATATCCGATACAGAAAACCAAGCCTTTTCCATGGCTTCACGGCTAATCTCCATGGTTTCAGCCGTGCAATCCCAGCCATCAAACTTGCTCGTATATTCGCATAAAGCAGCATCACCGCGCGATTTTATATCGGCAAGAATATCTGCCACCAAGCTTTGCACATCAGCACCCGTATCAGTTTCCCTCGAAAGCAAAGCATTCAACTGAGCCTTATAGCTTTCATTTGTTGAGTAAATGCGTTGAATCTTACTCACTTATTACGCTCCATCTCTCTATCTACTACAGCTTCTCTAAGCTTGCTGATGACTGCTTGCACTTGTGTTTTCTTGGTGACAAAGCTTGCTGGGTTAGCAATCAAACGACTTGAAATATCAAACAAGGTTGTTTCTTCAATCAAGCCGTTGGCCTTCAGGGTGTTGCCCGTCTCAACCACATCAACAATGCGATCAGCTAAACCAACCAAAGGCGCTAACTCCATAGAGCCATACAAGTGAATCACATCAGCATGCAAACCTTGCTTGCGATAATATTGCGCTGCAAGGTTGTCATATTTGGTGGCGACACGAACTCGCCCGCCCACAGCAGCAGACTTGCCTGACTCCACGGCATCTTTGGGTCCACAAATACAAAGGCGACACTGACCAATCTTTAAATCCAAAGGCTCATATACATTGGGCTTGGATTCCAAAAGCAAATCACGCCCTGAAATACCCAAGTCCGCTGCACCTTTTTCCACATAGGTACACACATCTGCAGCACGAATAATAAGAAAACGAATTTTGCTTCCTGCCCAATCATCAGGCCCATCCACCATCAGTTTGCGCGTGGTTTGCACATCCTCTCTGGGCATCAAATCAGCAAATTCTAGCAAAGGTAGGGTTTGCTCTAAAATACGCCCCTTGGACAAGGCAATGGTTAACACTGGTTTCTCTGACACTTTTAAATCCTTTCCTTACACATACTGGCGCTCAATTTGAGCACCCAAACTACGCATTTTCTCTTCAATACGCTCATAACCACGGTCGATATGATATACTCGTGAAATCACAGTTTCACCTTTTGCCGCAGCCCCAGCCAACACCAAAGACGCTGATGCGCGCAGGTCTGTTGCCATCACTGGAGCAGCAGACAATCCTTGAACCCCTTTAACCACTGCAGTATGCCCGTCCAACTGAATATCTGCACCCATACGAATCAATTCTTGCACATGCATAAAACGATTCTCAAAAATAGTCTCTGAAATCAAACTCGTACCATCAGCTACACACATCATCGCCATAAACTGAGCTTGTAAATCTGTAGGGAAACCTGGATGCGGCATGGTATGAATATTAACGGACTTTAAGCGGTTTGGTGCAGCACAGCGAATAAAGGCATCTCCCGTTTCTACAACGCCACCTGCCTCTTTCACACGCGCCAAAAAAGCATCCAGCATATTGGGGTCTGTTTTGGTTACGGTCACATCACCACCCGTGATTAAACCTGCAGCCAAATAGGTTGCTGTTTCAATCCTATCGGCAACGGTATAGATGTCGCCACCCGTAATCGATGATACACCTTGAATCGTAATCGTATCCGTACCATCACCTTCAATCTTAGCGCCCAAATCACGCAATGAGTCTGCGAGGTTGACCACCTCTGGCTCACGCGCTGCATTTTCCAACACAGTTTCACCATCTGCAAGTACCGCCGCCATCATGATGTTTTCCGTGCCTGTTACGGTCACTTGATCAAAGAAAACACGAGCACCTTTTAAACCATTCGGTGCTTTGGCAATCACATCCCCATGCTCAACCGTGATTTCCGCGCCCATGGCTTCAAGTGCTTTAAGATGCAGGTCAATCGGGCGTGCACCAATCGCGCAACCGCCGGGCAAACTTACTCTAGCTTCACCAAACCTAACCAACAAAGGGCCAAGCACCAAGGATGACGCTCGCATGGTCTTCACCATTTCATACGGCGCTTCTGGTTTATTAGAGCCTCGCGTATCAATGGTTAAACAATCCTGGTCATCATAAGCCACTTCTGCACCTTGCCATGCAAGAAGATTGGTCATGGTTGTAATATCATTAAGATGTGGAATACGATGGAATGTGACGGGGCCATCAGCAAGAATTGCAGCAGCAAGCAAAGGTAGCGCTGCATTTTTCGCACCACTGCTCTCTACACTTCCGTGAAGCGGCACGCCGCCTTGAATGACAATGTTTTCCATAACCACCACCTAGAACCAACCAGCCGCAGAGTAACCATATAAAGCAATGCTCACAACCATGGAATGGAATGCAGCATTTACTTCACCTCATATACTTCCTAGATTTGGCAAAAATATTTATATGAAACTGATTAATAAAACACTTTCAAGGAGCAACATATGAACCACTTACAACAGGTTATCGAGCAAGCATGGGACACCCGCGAAGATTGGGATATGCACACTGCGGAAAGCGAAGTCCGTGAGGCTGTGGTTCGATGTATAGACTTGCTGGATGATGGTGGCATTCGTGTGGCAGAAAAGAATGATAATGGCGATTGGGTAACCAACGAGTGGATGAAAAAAGCTGTTTTGTTGTATTTCAAATTGCATGATAACCAAGTGGTTCATGGTGGCGACACGCAATATTACGATAAAGTGCCGCAAAAATTTGCCAACTGGGGCGAAGATATGTTCCGCAAAGGTGGTATGCGCGTTGTACCTAACGCAACCGTTCGCAAGGGCTCATTCATTGGGTCTAAAGTTGTGCTTATGCCATCTTATGTGAATATTGGCGCCTATGTGGATGAAGGCACCATGGTGGATACATGGTCAACGGTGGGTTCATGCGCACAAATTGGTAAAAATGTACATTTATCAGGTGGCGTAGGTATTGGTGGTGTTTTGGAACCATTGCAAGCCACACCCACCATTATCGAAGACAACTGCTTTATTGGCGCACGCTCTGAAATCGTTGAAGGTGTAATTGTGCGTGAAGGTTCTGTGATTTCCATGGGTGTGTATATCGGCAAATCCACCCGTATTGTGAATCGCGCAACAGGTGAAGTAACCTATGGTGAAGTGCCGCCATACTCAGTGGTCGTGTCTGGCTCTATGCCTGGTGCATCTGGAGGACCAAACCTTTATTGCGCAGTGATTGTAAAAACTGTGGATGAGAAAACACGCTCCAAAACAGGCATTACCGAGCTGCTTCGCGAATAACTTTTTTGCTTAAAATATGATTTGACATGCACTGCATAAGTGCATGTTTTTCCACATTTTGTTTGGGGCTGACACCTAATAAAATTCTTTGAGCAGTTTTTTGAGGTCATCAAGCTGCTCTTTTGATGAAGCGAGATTAAACCTCCACTCGCACTCTTTCAAGAACAATTCAAAGTGCTGC
>JALUHL010000072.1 GCA_027053695.1 Ghiorsea sp. | reverse complement strand
GCTTGTATGATGTGCCTGTGTCCACTTGGCTTGATGGCACTAGCCTAAAAACATTAAGTGGCAGCATCACCAGCCACATCAATCAAGATACAACATGGCAATCCTTTGGTCATATCAGCATACAGGGCGAAGATAAAAATCCCTTTGAATTGCGCGTTAAAATCCTTGGCAATCAAGGTTCATTTTTAGCCATTGATGAAATGGTCCTTAATCATCAAGCGATAGGTGCTGTGCAATTCACGGGGCAATGTGAGCAAGCAGGCGAATGTGCATTTGTTGTGAAAAGTAGGAAAATCGTAGCTGAGCCACTGCTGCAAGTCTTGAATATTTCTGGTTCTACGGATTTAACCCTAGATAACTTCCAAGCAAGCGTTGCACTCAGCGATGGGCAATGGTTCACCTCAGCAGAAGTGGCATGGCCAGCCTTCGAATATGAAGCAGCATTAGATAACAACAGCACAAAAAACATACACATGCCCTCGGCTAAATTACAATTATCCAACTTGATTTGGAAAAATAGCAAAACATGGAAAATCAATAATCTCGCTTTGTTTGCTGCTGCAAAAAATGAGCCTGATATGGAGTTTAACGCTATTCGTTATGAGGCGGGTCATCTAGAACTGCCGCTTTCATTACACCAATCGAAACTCTGGCTGCCACTGAGCCAATGGAGTTTTGTTCAGCCTTTTAATTTTCAGCACGATATTCAAGGCAAAGGCTATCTGGATGGAGCTATAAGCCTAGGCTTTACCTATGATGACCTTACGGATATGAATATGCAGCTGGATATCAGTCATGCAGAAATTCGCACGCAAGATATATTTAAGCCACTGGATATACCTATGCAGCTTCAAGGCAAACTACTTTGGGAAGAAGATAAGCTGCCTGCCTACCTGACCCTTGCCATTGCGCTTCACACATCAACATTTCAGCTCAAGCACGAACAAAACCAATGGCTTTTTTCTGATATGGAAATCAATTTTGATGATCTTAAAGAAGTTGGTATAGAGCTACCCGACCCATGGTCTGCTTGGCATGGTTATATTCGAGGAAGCACAACTTTAAGCGTGCCTGAAAAGGATATTGTGATTCGCCAAGCCGATGTTGATTTGATTCAGTTTGGTAAAGATAGGCATCGTGTGGACGGGCAAATTCAAACCGATGGTAAACAATGGCAGGTGCAAAACCTACGCTGGACGCAAGGCCGCAACTTGGCTGAATTTTTCAGTGGTAAAAACAATCAATTTGATATTGAAGCTGAATCTTTAGATGGCAAAGCTTTGTTGTTATTACAATCTTTGCCCTTTAAAGCTTTTGGCAAACTTAAAAGTAGGATATTGCATTTACCTTTTGGCGACTTGCGCCATCTTTCAGCTGACTACCAAGTGTATGGTGACGATGAAAGTAGAGAATTAAGTTTAGGTGATTTCAAATGCAGTTTTTATGAGGGTTCTTTGGCTGCTAAAGATGTGCGCATATCTGAGATGAGTAATGCACTTAACCTGCGCGGCACCATTCAAGTGGGTGGCATACATTTGAACAACTGGTTTTGGCTGCATAAACAATTTGGTACCCATTTAGAAGCCTCCATTTATGCCACACTCAACCTTGAAGGAAACTTTGGTGAGAAACAGACCTTGCTTAGCTGGAAAGGTGATGGCGATGTCACGGCATACAATGGCAAATGGTTGTTTCATAACAAAAATATTACCGCAGATAAAGTGAGCATCAAGTTAAGGCAGCGCAAAGAATTGAATGCCCAGTTCAATATCAAAGATGGTAAAAAGCGTGGCAAAGGAATCATACACATTGATACAGAAGGTCAAGTCTCGGGCGGCATGAATTGGCTAGACAAAAACTATCAATTCTCAAAAGCATGGCCTGACTTCAAATTTGAAGAAGTGACAGCCGCAGACAGCAGACAACCCCAATAAATCATACCAATCAAACCAATCCAACGAAAAAGGCGCAGCCTAAGCTGCGCCTTTTTATGTCATATACAATATGACTAGGCTATATTTAATGCGTTTGCATATCCTCTTCTGGGTATGCACTGATTTGATGAATAGCCAAGTCTGCACCCATATGTTCATCTTCTTCAGATAAACGAATGCCAAGCATGGCTTTAATGGCTCGATACACCACAAAACCACCCACCACGGCAATACCAACACCAGTTAAAGTGCCAACAAGCTGCGCCATAAAGGTTACACCACCTGCGCCACCCAAAGCCGTTGTACCAAAGATACCCGCAGCAATACCGCCCCAAGCGCCACAAACACAATGCAATGGCACAACGCCCAGCACATCATCAATTTTGAGTTTATTTTGCATGAAGGTGAAGCCCCAAACAAATACAGCACCAGCAACCACACCTACAAATAATGCACCCACCGGATGCATAATATCTGAGCCTGCACACACAGCCACAAGCCCTGCCAATGCACCATTATGCACAAAGCCTGGGTCATTCTTGCCTGCAATCAATGCCGCAATCAAACCACCAACCATAGCAAGCAGAGAGTTCATCGCCACAAGCCCAGATGCTGCCTCAGCAGTACCAGCACTCATCACATTAAAACCAAACCAGCCCACGCATAATACCCAAGAACCAAGCGCCAAAAATGGGATATTGGATGGAAGAATCGCATTGACGGCTCCTGTTTTTGAATACCGTTCCAAACGTGGACCAAGGGTTAGCACTGCGCCTAGAGCAAGAAAGCCACCCATAGCATGCACCACCACAGACCCTGCAAAATCATGAAAAGAAGCACCAAAGCTTGCCCCTAACCAAGCTTGAAAGCCATAGTTACCATTCCAAATCATGCCTTCAAAAAACGGATAAATCAGACCAACGAGCACGACTGTTGCCACTACATTCGGCCAAAACCTAACCCGCTCGGTAATCCCACCTGAAATAATGGCTGGAATCGCCGCTGCAAACGTGAGTAAGAAGAAAAAGTGCACCATTTTATAACCATGCTCACCTCCCGCCAAAACATTAAGCTCCGCAACAGGTGCAAAAAAGTTAATATCATAAGCCACGGCAAAGCCAACAAAGAAATAAGCAATCGTAGAAAAGCCAAAGTCCGTAATCACGCGAATCAAAGCATTCACCTGATTCTTTTTACGCACCGTACCCACTTCTAAAAAAGCAAAACCTGCATGCATGGCGAGCACCATAGCTGCACCAAGTGTAAGAAAGAATACATCCATGATATACTCCTTAACTTAATGCATCAGCGTCTTCTTCACCCGTACGAATACGGACAACGCGCTCAACATTGGTCACAAAAATTTTACCATCGCCAATTTTACCTGTGCTTGCAGCTTTAATAATCGCTTGAATGACTGCATCAACTTGATCTTCTTTGACCACTGTTGCAAGGCTGGTTTTCGGCACAAAATCAACATTATATTCTGCGCCACGGTATAGTTCTGTATGCCCTTTTTGTCGGCCGTGTCCTTTGATTTCACTCACACTCATGCCAGAAACGTCAATTTCTAGCAGTGCATCTTTAACGTCATCAAGCTTAAACGGCTTAATGACTGCTGTGATTTGTTTCATTGTTACCACCCTCCATATGCTTTCGCATGATTTTATTTGCATGAAGGCATGACTTTAACCATGAAATTTTTTGAATGCAAAATTAAGCTAATCGGCATGGCATAAAAAAGGGCAGCTCAATAGCCGCCCTTTTCGAGTAGAAATATAAACCTTAGTAAGCCATATTCACTGAAAGTACCAAAGCATCGGGTGTTGCTAGCGTATCAAATGCACCCATATGATAGTTGTATGTAAATGAGGGTGTAAGCACCACATCATCCAGTTCAATATCTTGGCTGATACCCACCGCCAAATTCACAAATTCATTCTTACCCACATCTGGTGCTGAATAAGAAAGTGTGCCGTCAATGGCAAATTCTGCCAATTCAATGCCTGAGCTTAAGTCCAGCCATATATTTTTTGAATTGGTATCATAATAAAGTGTCGCTGAGCCTAACTCATGATTAGCACCCACATATACTTCTGTTGCATTGCTTGCGCCGCTATTATGGTAGCGATACAAAATCACACCTGCTGAATAACCCATAAAGCCTAAGTCGGCTGAATAATCCAAGGTGAAATCAAATTCTGTAGTTCGGCCTGCGCCAGCCGTACCTAAAGTCGCAAACCAAACATTGGCTGAAACACCACTATCGTGGGCAATACCAACATCGCCCTGCACCGACATCGCTCCGCCACTTTGTCGCAACCCGCGAAACACATACTGGCTGTATAAGCCAATATCACTGTTCGTCACCTCTGTATCTGAGAAAATTGATTCCATATCTGCTGCTTGTGCAGGCGTAATCG
>JALUHL010000071.1 GCA_027053695.1 Ghiorsea sp. | reverse complement strand
TGCCAAGCAGTTTGGTTGCCCTATCGTGTATGTAAATCCTATTGGTGGTCAGGATGAAATAGTGTTTGATGGTGGTTCGCATGTGGTCAACGCTCAAGGTGAAGTCGTGCTTAGGTTGCCATTGTTTGAAGATGTGGAAGTGGGTAAAGCAGACATCAATATCCATGATTTATCTAGCCTTAGCCTAGCTGAAATCCCCAAAGATATGGCGCAAATTTATCAAGCTTTGGTGCTGGGTACGAAAGATTATGTATTGCGCAATGGCAGTTCCCAAGTGGTGATTGGCTTATCAGGCGGCATTGATTCAGCGCTTACCGCAGCGATTGCGGTGGATGCTTTGGGCAAAGACAATGTGTTGGGTGTGCTGCTGCCATCAGTATTTTCCAGCGAGCATTCGCTCAAAGATGCACAAGATTTGGTGGATAACCTTGGCATAGAAAGCATCACACTGCCCATTGCTGATAGTGTTAATGCGATTGAACATACTTTAGCGGATACATTTAAAGCTTGGGATAAAGCAGAGCCAGATGTCACCGAAGAAAATATCCAAGCTCGTGTGCGCGGGGTATTGCTTATGGCGATTTCCAATAAAACAGGGCGCATGCTGCTTACCACAGGCAACAAATCAGAAATGGCAGTGGGTTATGCCACACTGTATGGTGATATGGCAGGCGGTTTTGCTGTGCTTAAGGATGTGTATAAAACCCAAGTATTTGCTTTGTGTAAATGGCTGAACCGTGAGCAAGAAATTATTCCACAAAACACCATCATCAAGCCACCATCGGCAGAGCTTAGACCAGACCAAAAAGATTCAGATTCGTTGCCTGATTATGCGATGTTGGATGCGATTCTTAAAGCCAGCATTGAAGAGCGCTTGAGCATTCAAGAGATTGCAGGCTTTGGCTATGATAAGCAGGAAGTAGGGCGCATTGTGCGCATGTTAAACTTAGCCGAATATAAGCGCAGGCAAGCGCCACCGGGTGTAAAAATCACTGAACGTGCATTTGGAAGGGATAGGCGCTATCCCATCACCCATAGCTTTAAAGACAATATATAAAGCATAAAAAAAGCCGCTGTATTGTTCATATACAGCGGCTTCTTAAGTGTTGTTCTGGCGTTTATGACACGCCAATACCTTCGCGCCAAGCCAACATCAGACGAAACTCTTCATTGGTTAATTCCACTTCCAAGTCACCTTTGATTTCAGACAGTGAGGCGTATGGGTCTGCATCACGCAATTCTTCCATAGCCTGCTTGAAGCGTTCTTCACCAATAATATCTTTAACTTCCACATAGTTGGCAGCTCGAACCAAGGCAATAAAGTGATTAAGAATTGTTTTTGTGCTCATGCCTTGCTCAGCAGCAATTTCTTCCAGTGAGTTTCCAGCCTTATATAAATTCCATGTATAAGTTTGGGTATCTGTTGCTGAAGGACCTTTAGCAAGTAGCACGGGTTTATCATTGGCAGATTTCTTGGATGATTTTTTGGCAACATGCGATTTGATGACTTCGGCAAAAGCATCGCCATAAGCCTCAATCTTATGTTTACCCATACCGCTGACACGTTCGAATGGGTTATCCACGCCATCAATTTTACCCAACTGCGCCATTTCTGTAAGCGTCACATCGCCAAGCAAAGCGTAAGGCGCAATATCTTCTTTTTGAGCTAATTCATCGCGCAATTCCACCAGCTTTTTAAACAATGTATTGTCTTTTACGCTAGAGAAACGTTTGAGCTTACGCTTGATTCCAGGTTGATATTTTGCCAAGGTAATATCGGCTTTAGCTTTGGTTAACTCAGGCGTTTTATCGGTGGGTTTTAATGCAGCTCGGCGCGAAATATCTTGGTTGTAATAGCCTTGATGCACCAGTTGCCGCACAATCGATGTCCATTCATCGGCATTGATATCTTTGCCTGAACCATGGGTTTTAAGCTCATCATGTTTTTTCTCTAAAATGCGTTTACTTTTTGAGCCTCTGAGAAAATCAACAATATAACCTGCAGCATAATCGCCATTCAATTCAGCAATGGCTTTGGCAACAACTTTAGCTTGTTTTACGCCATTATATTTTTCTGGTGGGTCTAAGCAGACATCGCAGTTGCCACAGTCATCATGCAAGTATTCATTGAAGTAGCCGAGCAATACTTTTCTTCGACACGTCAAAGATTCTGCCAATGAAATCATGCTGTTAAGCTTATGCACTTCCACACGGCGTTGGTCAGGGTTTTCCACATTCTCAATCAAGCGGCGTACCAAATTCACATCGCCAGAGCCATATAAAAGCATGGCTTCCGATTCCATGCCATCACGACCCGCACGACCTGTTTCCTGATAATATGACTCCATAGACTTCGGCAAATCATGGTGAATAACAAACCTAACATTCGGTTTATCCACACCCATACCAAAGGCGATGGTTGCCACAATCACTTTCACACGGTCGCGCAAGAAATCATCTTGCACCTTTTCGCGCACGCGACCCGGCATACCAGCATGGTATGCAGATGCACGAATGCCGTGGCGTTGTAAGTTCACCGCCATTTCTTCCACGCGTTTGCGCGATAAGCAATAAATAATCCCCGATGCATCTTTCCAATCTTCCAAGAATTGAAGCACTTGCGTTAAAGGTTGGCGTTTTTCTGCAATCAAATAGCGGATATTGGGGCGGTCAAAGCTGGATACATAGCGTTTGGCACGCTTCATGCCCAAGCGCTTCACAATATCATCGCGGGTATGCACATCAGCAGTTGCCGTTAGCGCAATCATAGGCACATCAGGAAAGTTTTCCCTAAGCTCGCCAAGGCGCACATATTCAGGGCGGAAATCATGCCCCCACTGCGATACACAGTGCGCCTCATCCACAGCAAAGAGTGCCACGTTCACTTTCTCAAGACGCGAAAGGAAGGTTTTGGTGAGCAGGCGCTCAGGCGCGACATACAATAGGTCTAATTGACCAGATTCAAATTTCTCCATCACTTCCTTGGCTTCACTCGCCTTGAGTGATGAGTTGTAGTATGCCGCAGTCACACCGCAGCGATTCAGCGCATCGACTTGGTCTTTCATCAAAGAGATAAGCGGGGAAATCACAATGCCTGTGCCCTCGCGCATAATCGATGGGATTTGGTAGCATAAAGATTTACCACCACCCGTCGGCATCAATACGAAGGCATCTTTGCCATCGAGCACCGAGCAGATTACTTCTTCTTGAGGGGGACGAAATTCATCGTAGCCAAATACATCTTTTAATACTTTTCTTGCTTGTTGTTTCACTTTTTTAGTAGCCATTATATTATTTCAACATGGATAGCATGGCGTTGCAAGGGATTTTTTAGTTGCGAATATTTGCTTATAATGTCTTTGCTTAAGAATCTATATAAAACAATGGTTTAGCTAGTCTATGATTTAAGCCTTATGATTGGCAATGCCAAATGGGATATGCACCATAGGGATGTTTCCAGCTTGAGATTCAAGGTGCGTTTTTTGGTCGTCAAAGAACATATGCGGCTTCACAGCATCAAGGATGCGCTCTTTTTTCATGCCGCCAAGGAAAAATGTTTCATCCGCGCTCACGCCCCAATTTTCCAAAGTGGTAATCACCCGCTCATGGGTGGGTGCGCTTCGTGCAGTGATGATAGAAGTGCGAATCATGCGCTGATAGCTGCTATCTTTTTCTTCTTGTTGCGCTTCAAGCTGTTGTAGTGTGGATAGCTTGGTAAACAGCCCTGCAAGCGGGCCTGGGTTATGCGGCTTCTTGGAATTGTCCACTTCATGTTGTACAAAATCATTGAGCTCGCCATCGTGATACACCGATTCTGATTCATCATCCGCAATCACACCATCAAAATCAAAGGCAATGCGCAGTTCATGGTCATCTTCATCATCAGTCACGGCGCTGGGCAGCACCATGCCTGCGGGATAACCTGAGCCAATCGCTTTGAGTACATCCTCTTCATTGGCAGATAGAAAAAGAGCAGCATTAAAGGCGGGGATAAAGGCGTAGGGCGATTTGCCTCCCATAAATGCAGCGCGGGTGATGTTTAATCCATGATGGTCGATAGAGCGGAACACACGTTTACCCGTCACCGCAGAGTTTCGGGAGAGCAGCACGACTTCCACAGGCTGTTCCTCAGCAAAGCGGTCATTGATACTTAAAAAACGGCGCACAAAGGGAAAGGCTACACCTTTACCCAACACATCGTCCAAATGTTCCTCTTGGTAAGCCTTGTAAGCTTTTGCCCCTTGCTCACGAAAGACTTTGTCCGATTCGGTTAAGTCAAACAATGCGCTGGATGAGACAGCAATGACTAATTTTTGTTCAATCGGGTATGCCATGTTTGCTCCAAGGGTTGATGGCT
>JALUHL010000070.1 GCA_027053695.1 Ghiorsea sp. | reverse complement strand
AAGCCATTATTGAGCTATCTTCTAGCCTTGACTTAGAACAAGGTGGCGAAGTGGCGGATAACCTTGCCAAACTTTATCAATATTTATCCAAGCGTTTGGGCGATGGCATGTGTACATTCTCTACCCATTCGGTGGATGAAGCTATGGCGTTAACCCAATCTTTGCGAGAGGGCTGGATTGCGCTTGCAGAGCAGCATCATACGAAAACTGACCCGCAACAAGCAATAAGCCAGCAAGGTTCACCTCGCTTAAGAGCTTATGCAGGATAAAGTTTATGCTGGATAAATACACACCCTCAGATGTTCAACAAAAATTGGACACTCATCTCTTACAATGCTTAGCAGCTTTGCAACATATACAACAAACGGTTGTCAAACAGCAGTGGCATTTACTTGGTGAACATATCCAAATTTATGAAACAAAAATTTCAAACTTACAAAAGGTTACAAATCTCATCAATGATATACCCACAACACAGCAGCAATCATTACAACATTTATACTACAATCAGCGCCGTGTGATGCGCCTAATCCATCAAGCACAAACGAAGGCATGTGAGAGCATTGATTCAACCGACAAAGCGCTCAATAAAGTCAATCGCCTCGCATCATCAAGCGGCTACGCATTACCCGTATTGGATTCCAAATAACTGATAAGCAAATCTGGGTTGAGAGGCTTACGCATCAAGTTTACATGCAAGCTCGATGGCACCTTTTGGTATGAGTAACCCGTGGTCAAACAAATAGGAATACTTTGATTACCCGCACGAATTTCTTTAGCCACCTCAATACCATCCATATTGGGCATAATGATATCCATCACCACTGCATCCAAAG
Source organism: Ghiorsea sp. (assembly GCA_027053695.1). Classification (GTDB taxonomy): domain Bacteria; phylum Pseudomonadota; class Zetaproteobacteria; order Mariprofundales; family Mariprofundaceae; genus Ghiorsea. The sequence continues at coordinate 3,548 of JALUHL010000070.1, read as the reverse complement.
ACTTCTCATATTGCCGCCATAAATCCAGCGCTGCAATACCATTGTCAGCCAAAATCACTTCATAGCCTTGGCAAGTTAGAATCTCACCCAAGGATTCCCTCAAGTCATCATCATCGTCCACCAATAATATCAAACCCTGATGATGACTTTCTTCAATCGCCTCAACGGCTAAAGGCAGAAGTAAGCGTATGGCTGTGTATTCTCCATACACACTTTCAACTTCCAGCATACCTTTGAGCTGCTGCATATAAGCTGCGGCACTGGATAACCCTAACCCCGTACCCTCACCTACAGGTTCGGTACTAAAAAACGGATCCAAACAATGCCTTAATGTTGCATCCTGCATGCCCTTACCATTATCACGGATAAGTATTTCTGCATGTTTTCCATCATCTGTTTTTCGTAATTGAACATGAATAAGTTCCAACTTTTCACCATAAGCATATTGAAGTTCTTCTCGCTGTTGCACCAACGCCCGCTCTGCATTGCTGATGATTTCAAAAATGTGCTGCCTCAGCATCACGGCATCAGAAAACGCAACCAAACCTCTATCTTGTACGCTTAAACGAATTTCCACCTGTTTATCCAAAGAGCGCCTTGCCATATCAATCGTGTTTTCTAATAGCGGGAAAAGGCTTATTTCTCTTGTGGCTGTGGATTTCTGCTTAGAAAATGATAACAGGTTTTGCACCAATCCCGCTGCCCTTTGCATCAATTTATCTATCCTTTCCAGCCTTGCATGCTCTTTTTCAAATGATTCAGGAATATTGCGCTTGAAAAGATACAAATGCCCCTGAATACCACCTAAGATATTATTAAATTCATGGGCAACCCCACCTGCTAATGTTGCCACCGATTGCAAGCGCGAAAGCCCCTCCATTTTTCGGGTAATTTTATCTCTTTCTCTTAAATCGACTTGTATGGCAGAAAAGCCTTCATCAGTTTTAATAATCTGAGTCCAAACAGGGATAATCTCACCACTTTCAGATACTGCATTCAGCTCACCTGACCAACTACCTTGTTTAAGCAGTTGGCGTAAAACTTTTCGATAAAAAGTCCTATTTTGAAAAGGTGTTTGAAGTAAAAAGCCTGTATTCTTCGCGAGAATATCTTTTTCTTGATAACCATAAAGTGTTAGAAAAGCAGGGTTGACATGGGTGAGGAATCCGCGTCTATCCGCAATAAACATAGGGTCTCGACCTTGCAGGAAAAGGGAGCGTAACGCCTGATTTAACATATGCTCACTCATGATTAGTCCACTCCTGCTTCCAAATGTAATGATAGCCAAGATTCCACTTTATCTCTAATGCGCAATAGACTGTCCTGATTGCCTGCCTCAAAGCGCATCACCAACGCTGGTTGTGTATTGGATGCCCTAAGCAGTGCCCAACCATCATCAAAGACCAAGCGCATACCATCAATATCAATCATATCACAATCTTCACCTGCAAAATAGATTTTAGCTTGCTCTACAAGCTTAAATTTGAGCGCATCCGAGCAATCAACGCGAATTTCAGGCGTGCTCACCAGTGCAGGCACATCATCCAGCAAGCACGATAAAGGTTTATCTTGCTCAGCCAGCAATTGCATCACCCTAGCCCCTGCATAAGTTGCATCATCAAAACCAAAATATCTATCTGCGAAAAAGAAATGCCCGCTCATTTCGCCAGCAAGCAATGCGCCTGTAGCCTTCATCTTGGCTTTCATGGGCGAATGCCCTGTGCGCCACATGATAGCTTTACCCCCTCGCGCTGTAATATCATCGTATAAAGCCTGCGAGGATTTCACTTCGGATATAATGGTTGCCTTCGGCTTCGTTTTTAGTAACTGCCGTGATAATAATAGCAGCAACATATCACCCCAAATGATTTCCCCGCGCTCATCCACTACACCAATACGATCGCCATCACCATCAAAAGCAATGCCTAAATCCGCATGTGCTTCTTTGACCTTATGGGACAAACCTTTGAGATTTTCTTCCACTGTTGGGTCAGGATGATGATTGGGAAAGCGTCCATCAGGCTCACAATAAAGCTCAATCACCTCACATCCCAATGCTCGGTATAATGGTGCAGCGACGATACCTGTTGGTCCATTACCTGCATCAATCACCACTTTGAGTGGGCGCTGCAATGCACAATCTTGGCAAACAAAAGCTTGATAGCCCTCAGCCATATTCAAGCTTTGGCGCTGCCCTCTTTTGAGTGTAGGTTTATGATGCGTTTTATCCTGCATCAAAGTTTTTAATTGCTGAATATCTTCGCCATGAAAGCTATCTTTACCCACCATCATTTTAAAGCCGTTGTATGCCGCTGGGTTGTGGCTTGCGGTGACCATGATGCACCCTGCCGCTTCTTTTTTATAAACGGCATAGTAAGCCATAGGCGTAGGCACCATACCAATATCTAAAACATCAATCCCAGCCTGCAACAAAGCTTGTATCACGGCTTGCTGCAATACTTCCCCGGACAGCCGCACATCTCTTGCCACAATCACAGGCGCTTGATGATGTTCAGGTAAAAACTGGATATAAGCCCATGCAAGGGCTTGGGCAAAGGCAGGCGTAATTTCACTGTCTGCTAAACCCCGAATATCATATTCGCGGAATACATGTGTAGGTAATGTCTTAAGCATGTTGGCTGATTAAATTCAAAACCAAGCGTTCAAGCACCATCAAACGAGCTTCAATGGATGCGCCCTTGAGCAACTTTTCGCTATCGGTCATCTGCTTCATAGTATGCATCAATTCAGGTGCTGTCCAATGCCGAACTTCTTGAGGCACCAGCTGACTTGATGCGCCGAATAAACGTGCTGCTTGCGCAGGTCTGCGTTCGCCCTTGCTTTGGTACCACAAAAACATCAGCAATTGATTCATGCGCATGGATAACCATGTATGCAGCTGCACATCAGACACCTGCTGGTTCATCAATAAATGTCTAAGCAATGGGATAGCCCGTGTTTCTTTCATGGCCACTGCATGGCAGAAATCATCCAAATCTTCAGGAGCGTGTTCGCCAAGCAATTCACTCACCAGCTTCACATCAAACTGCACACCTTCTTCATGGTCATACAATTTCATGCGCTGAATAAGCTGCTGTGCCGCAGCCTTTAAACCGCTCAAACGCTCGCTTATCATGAGTATGGCATCTTGGGTTACATATAAATTTGATGCTTTGATTTCATCGGCAAGCCAAGCTTGAAATTGGGCTAACGTCGGTATACGAAATTCACAGGATACCACCAAACTTTCTGCCAACATCTTCTTATGCAATGCTTTTTTCCAAGTGATATCGGGTGCGCAAAGAATCAAACGATTATCTGGCTCAACTGATGCAGCCAAGGCAAGCAAATGTTCGGATTGTTTTGGGGTAGCGCTTTCTGCATTACGCACCAAGGCGTAACAAGCTTGCGGCCCAAACAAGCCCTGAGACCTGCTTTCTACTTCATACCGCTCAAGTTCTGACACATCCAAACGCAATCGAATAGCACCTTCATCGCCAGCTGCAAGCAAAGCTTCAGCAGATGCAAACAAATCATCCCTATCCTCA
>JALUHL010000069.1 GCA_027053695.1 Ghiorsea sp. | reverse complement strand
TATGATGTGTCTTATCTATGGAAATGAATAATCAACAGCCCCCATTAAGCCCAAGGCTCAGCATTTATCGCTGGCGGTTGACCATGTTTGCCAGCATCGCGCATAGAGCAAGCGGCATATTCCTCGTGTTTGTTATACCTGCCGCATTATGGCTATTGCTTGCGATGGCGCATGGCTCGATTTCTTATATGTATGGCTTAGCTTGGCTGCAAAGCGCTACAGGTACGGTGGTATTGTGGCTAACTTGTGTTGCCCTATTTTATCATTTCAGCAATGGCATTCGTTTTCTTCTGCTTGATATAGGCAAGGCTGATTCCCGAGAAGCCATGAAATTATCGGCAAAAATCGTGGTGTTTACCACCATACTTTTTGCTTTGATTTTGGCAGTAAAAATATGAAGGATAAAGACTTAGGCACAGCAGGCACAGGCTTCCACGATTGGTATTGGCAGCGCATTAGCGCAGTCTTTTTACTGCTCACCATACCTGCACTCATGGGTTTATTGCTGCTCACTTACAATGGCAATATCAGTTTTCACAGTTTAAACACATGGCTCACCCACCCCATCAGCAAAACTTTGAGCAATCTCTTTTTATTCGCCTTGCTCACCCATATGTGGACAGGTTTAAAAGTGATTATCGAAGATTATGTGCACACCACAGCCGCGCGCGCAGTGGTCTTGAATATCCTGCTTGTATTGCTTGCAGGTTTTGCCATGTATATGAGCTATTTTATTTGGGCTGAAATCAGCTACACATTCAACTGCATCCCCTGCGGAGGAAAATAATGGCATATTTATCCACGGACAAGGTTGAACATCATCATCACGATGTGGTGATTATCGGTGCAGGTGGCGCGGGTATGCGCTGTGCGTTGCAGTTGGCAGAAGCGGGTTATCGGGTAGCAGTGGTATCTAAAGTCTTACCCACTCGCTCACATACTGTGGCAGCGCAAGGTGGCATGAATGCGGCATTGGGCAATCTTGATTCGGATCATTGGCACTGGCATATGTATGACACGGTCAAAGGCTCGGATTATTTAGGCGACCAAGATGCCATTGAATATATGTGCCGCGCTGCACCACAATTGGTCAAAGAATTAGAACATCAAGGTGTACCCTTCTCACGCAATGATGATGGTAAGATTTACCAACGTGCTT
>JALUHL010000068.1 GCA_027053695.1 Ghiorsea sp. | reverse complement strand
GGTAAGGCTGCCGCACAGCCAAGCAATGCACCTTTTTTCAGACTATTGAGCACGAGGCTGCTTCCATCTTGTAGGTCTCCCACCAAGCGCACATAACCTTCACAAATTAAATCAATAGATGGAATGGGTTGCTCACTTTGATAGATACGTTCTAAAGCGCCATAGCGGGCATAAGCGCCATGTTTGGCAAGTATATGCTGTATATGTTTGGGTAATTTTTTTAACGTGGCATTCTTTTTAATATCCATTTGTATTTTACGCGTTGTTGCCTCTGCACGCAGTGACTTTTCAATATCAGGATGTTCCACGAATAATTTGAGCGCTGCTTTGCTGGGAATAGCAAGCACAGTGGTTGGCTTACAGGCAATCACATCTGCTGTGCGAGGAGAACTATCTAAGAAAGCCAACTCTCCAATCACTTCACCAGCATACATACCATGCTCATAGCATTTCTGACCATCATCATCTCTGCTCCACACAGCTAATTCGCCTTGCACTAAGATAAACATTTGGGTGTCTTGTTCACCATAGCGGATTAAATAGTCGCCTTCCTCAAGTTCTATGCGCCTATGCTTGCGGAAAGCTTTTTCAAGGAAACTGCTGGAAGCAAGATGTAAGAAAGGGGTAGAATAGAGTTGGTTACAATGTTTTTCTTTGTTGAGGTGATTGCGTATATTGATTGCCTTTTTTGCCTCGTCCTCTAAGCCTCGGCGCAAAAGCAATTGTTGTAGCTTTTCCAATACAAGCTCGGCTTCATCATGACGGTTTAATAAGATAAGCACTTCGACAAGGCGCTGTAGATGTTTATGCTCCATAGGATACAGGTTGGATAGCTGCTGATACATGGCAAGCCTATGCAACAAGGCTTCTTGTTCAGAAGCTGGGGGTGCTGATTCAGTCATGTTTAATTTGAGATAGGGAATGGATAATTTGTTGTTGCTGCAGTTCAGCATGCTGGACTAGGCGCTCCATCAAAGGAGGGAATGCTGTGCTGATATTCAATAAATGCTCATGCGGCATACGCACGGTTACAACTTTACTTGCTGCAAAAAGCTCATTGCTTTGTACTGATTTTTTACCATGCAACAACAAATCACCTACCAAAGTATTGGGTTTTAAAGGTGCAAGTGCGAACTTTTTACCAGCTTTGTTTTTGGCGATATAACAAGCTTTTCCTGAAAGAATGATATAAATACCATCGACTTGTTCCTGCAAGCTAAAAATCATACTTTTTTCAGGAAAAGTCTTGTTGGATAAATGCCTAGCAAGATACTTGCTCAATTTAAGCGGTAAGGTTTTGAAAATAGGGTGTAAAGCGACAATGCGCACATGACGGCGAAACTTAGCTCTTTGGTTGAGCATGTTGCTGAGGTGATCATTGTTTGTAAGCATCGCTTCTATTTTTTTGCGCGGCACTTTAACGATGATGGCTGTTTCAGAGCTGACAAAAGCATCAAAGCCAAACTTGTTGGGCTGAAAAAAGGTTTGCTCACCTAAAATATCATAAATACCAACATTTTCTAACAAAACGCGGTTGTTGTTCATATCAGGTGCATAGATATCCACATTACCCTTGAGCACCAGAATTAAAGAATCACTGAGCTCATCTATGCGGCAAACAGCCTGCCCTTCCTTAAGCTTTTTTTGATGCAAGCGCAGCCAAACGCTACCCAGTAATTCAAAGATAATTTTACCTGCAATAATATGATTATCTTGGGCATCAAAGATTTCATCCAAGGAAATACGCCCAATTTGTGGGTATTTTTTGGCAAAGGCCTTGGCTTCTTTTTCAGAACGTTTAGCGATAATATCGTGGAGATGTTGCAGGGTAATGGTTGCAGTGGCTTCGCGGCCTAGCGTTTGCAGCATGTCTGCATAACGTTGCAAATAATCCTCATTATCAGGGTAAGCTTCGACCAAACCAGCGTAGGTCTCTAAGGCTTGTTCAAGTTTTTTTTTGGTAACTTTTACCGTCATCAGCTTATGTTTTCTTCAGTCAGTTCTTGTATGGATTCTTCATACATGCATTTCTGAATCATCAAGTTGGGTTGTTTTTTCAAGTCAATTTCACGTTGTGTAATGCCATGCCCATATTTATCCATATTGATATACACAATAGGGCGCAAAGGAAACTTCACATGCACACTTTTGACCTGACCAATTTCACCAGTGTTGAGCTGAACAAATGTACCCACGGGATAAAGAGAAATAGATTCTATCAGAGCTTTGAGCATTTCAGGATCAAATTCTTTTTTATGTTCTTTAACAATGTCGCGTATGGCATCGCGGGGCAATAGTCTTTGTCTGTATGGCCTAAAATGAATCAATGCTTCAAACATCGATAATAAGCTTACCAAACGCGCTATCCATGCGATGTCATGCCCTTCCAAACCTTCGGGGCCACTGCCATCATAGCGTTCATTGCTTTGGGTGATTGCGGGGATGAGTTGTTCATGGTTGATATTGTGGGCTTGTAAATAATCCAGCGCCTTTTGTGGTGCTTGCTTGATTTGCTTGCTTTCATCACGCGTAAGCTTTTTGGGCTTATGGCGAATACTGCTGGCTACCATAGCCATGCCTAGATGCTGCAGCATGGCAGCAACCACATAGGGTAAAAGCTCTTGAAGTTGCAGCTTTAATTGCATGCCCACTTTGATACTGTACAACATCATCATAATCGATTTTTGCGCAAGGTCTGCATGGGTGTGTGTGTCGGCATTGCTCTTGAGTTGCGCATTAATTTCAAGCTCTAATGTGTTGAGTACATGGGTTGATGTTTGTACTTGGTCAAAGAGTATGCTCAATTGTTCATCAAGAACGCTGACATTAATGGGTTCATCATTTTGCACGGATGTAAACATACGAAGCAAGATTTGATTCATATTTTGTAGCCAAGTTTTCATGGCAAAACCATATTCAGAGGTGATGTTGGGTTGCAGCACATGCGAGTCTTTTGCTTCCTCTTGTTTAATACCAAGCCCATCTTCTTCTGCAAAATCTAAATCATGTTCTACATCGGGTATTTCTTGTGTGCTTTGTGTTTCTTGCTCTTCAAGCAAGGCATCCATATTTTCAAGCAATGCTTTGTCGCCATCTTTTTGTGCACTGTAGGGATTATCCTGAGAAGCATTCACCTTCCCAGCTTTATTTTTTTTGCGTTTTTTTGCGTTTTTCTTATCGGGCTCTTGTTGATGTTCGCGGAGTAGGTCGATGTATTTTGTCATGATATTGGATACCTCTGCATGGTTTCACTGATGAGCGCTTCATTAATAATGTTTTGAGATTTGCGCATACCGACCAATAAGCATCTATCCATCACATGGTTGATAAGCCTAGGCACACCATCGGTTGCTTGATATACAAGTGTTGCAGCTTGCTTGGTCAGTATAGGCTTTTTGCAGCCAGCTTTACGCAACCGATGAAGCAGATAATACATGGTGCTTTGCATACTTAACTTGCCAATTTGGGCATTCAGTGCAATGCGCTGCTGAAGTTGTGGAATTTCAGCAATTTTTTGTTGCAGCTCAGGCTGCCCAACCAAAAGAAGTGTGATAAGAAAGCGATCACCAAGCTGAAAGTTTAGCAACATTCTTAATTCTTCTAATGTTGCAGTATCAGGGATACTTTGGGCTTCATCGATGCAAATTAAGGTGTCTCTATCTTGCGCAGCATTTTTAGCCAAATGGTCTTGCAAGGCTTGCAATAAGGCGTTTTTATCTTGGCGATACTTTTTGGTTCTAAGCCCTAATTGTTGTGTGATTTCAAACAACATTTCAACAGCAGATAAGCTAGAAAAGTTAATCAAGGCAACATCAAACTTCTCTTGGGGCAAATCCAGCAAAACACGTTGTATGGTTGTTGTTTTTCCGCAGCCAATTTGGCCAGTCAATACGATAGCGCCTCGCCTGCGAATAATAGCATCATATAAATCTTCGCAAAGTATTCTATGGTCATCGGTTTCATAATAAAAGCGCGATGAAGGAACATTATCAAACGGAAAGTCTTTGAGTTCCCAATGGTCAAGATACATGAATTCCCCTTTAAAATTGCGTTGCTAACTACACAGTCAAGCAAAACTATTGCTATGTTTCAAGCTTTTCCCCTAGATTGATTTATATTCTGACACGATGTGAGGGCTTGGATATATGTTAACCATAGACTTTTTAAGGCATGGCGAGCTTGAAGGAGGCATAAAATATCGAGGATGTATGGATGATGCACTGACAACCCAAGGTCGGGAAAGCATGGATAAAGTTTGGTGTGAAGTGGCTGATAAGGTGACTCAAATCATAAGCTCGCCACTACAGCGATGTGCTGAGCCAGCACAAGCTTGGGCCAAACAAGCAGGGCTGGAGTGTCAATTGGATGCACGTTTACAAGAGCTTTCTTATGGTGATTGGGAGGGTTTGACAGCAGCTGAAATTGAACATGAGTTTCCGCACTTGTTGGAAGCATGGCGAGAAGATCCAACGCATTTAGCGCCGCCAAATGGCGAGCCAATGTCAGTTTTTTCCAAGCGCGTTTTTTCTTTTAT
>JALUHL010000067.1 GCA_027053695.1 Ghiorsea sp. | reverse complement strand
GGTTCCATAACTGGATTCAACAAGTTTGGACATATTAACTTTCAATGAGAATTTATCGGTCATTTTTCTAGCTCCTGTTTTAGTATTTAGTCACTTGTGTTCGGCCTTCTTCAGCAAAAAGGCTGTCAGAAAAGGAACAAGTGTTAAACATACCTAATTCCTTTACAGGATTCAGGTTTTAAATTCAGAGTCACCTTTCGAAAAAAGAGGAGCTTCATAGCATCCCTTTTCTATTCCCGAGTGCTCAGGATTGCTAGAGGGCGCTACCTCTACGGTAATGTCGTCCACATAAAATAACCTGATACGGGTAGCGCTATAAAGCCAGCAAGACTGATAACCCAGTATGAATTACTTAGACCTAACTTTGCTTCAAAAGGAAACCAAATAATTTGGAAGAAAAACCCAACACCAAATAGTGCAGCGGCTTGAAGCCAGCTAACCTTATACCCCCAATAAATCAAGAAACCCAAGCTAAACAACATACCACCAAGCGTGAATATTCCGAGTATGATTACGAACACTTCGCTTGCCCCCTGAAAGTTCTTGAGGTGAAGCTGCTGATAAAATAAAAAGAAACTAAATACTGCGTAGCTAATGATTAGAGTGTTTGACACATCCATTTTTCTTCCTCTACCCCTTTCACACATTTGAATATAAAGTTACAAGACACCAAGAAACATAACAGTGTTGGGCAGTAAGGCTTCAAACTTTTTGAGGACTAACTTTACCCTATTGTTAGGTTATTCAATATCAGTTTCCCCAGTATGTACGGTCCAAATAGTAATGCCTGCACCAATAGCTATAAGTAAACCGCCCCATACTGCCCACCAATCTTCAACCATAACGGCAGGGAAAATCAAAGGAAAAAGGGGACGCTACCCTTTTATGCAAAACTAGCCGGTCGCATAGATGAATATGACCTACCAAGGATACAAAACATACATCATCGCTAAGAAAAGCAATGAGCCAAACCCCATAGAATATAAAGTCAGTCCTCTAAATAGCTTCACTTGTAGTCCCACAATCACACCCGTTAATAATACAAACACGAGAAGAATAGCCACAACAATCGACAGTATTTCAAAAGCATCACCGCCATCGGCTGTGTGTATCCACATCAAACGTTTGTACCAACTTGGCGTGCTCACCTCAATACTAACGACAGCGCGATTATCAGCGTGTGCCCACATAGAAACCGTATGATTATCACCTTTCCAAACAAATTTTTTACCACCGCGTTTTTTATCGCGCTTTAACTTCGCTTTACCATCAGGGTCTTCAATCTCACGTTTCGCCAAAGCATCATGAACCACATCTTTGAGAAGTTGAATGTCTCTCACCAAAGGTGCTTCTAATTGCACATCAAAGGTTTCATCATGTGAGGAAGGTTTGTATTCTGCGGTATAAAGCGCGCCTGTAATCACATACATCAAAACCACAGGCAGTATGGTGGCTGCCATTATCAAATGAATTTTAATAAATAGGTTTCGTTTAATCATTTATACTGTCCCTTTGATTTTCCGAACGGGAATACCTTGCTTGGCTAAATATGCTTTGGTTTCTGCGATGGTAAACTCACCAAAGTGAAATATGGATGCTGCAAGCACAGCATCGGCTTTACCTTCAGTTAGGCCTTCTGCCATATGTTCTAGTGTTCCTACGCCGCCTGATGCTACCACATTGGCCGAAATCGCATCGGAAACTGCGCGTGTTAGCCGAATGTCATAACCTGCTTTGGTGCCATCAGCATCCATGCTGGTTAAAAGAATTTCACCTGCGCCATCATCAGACATACGTTTTGCCCATTCTACCGCATTGATGCCTGTTTCTTTGCGCCCACCATGGGTAAAACATTCCCAGTGCCCACCTGAATCATCCCCAACTTTCTTAGCATCGACTGCCACCACAATCGTGGAAGAACCAAAACGTTCTGCAGCTTCTTTGACCAGTTCAGGGTTGAAAATCGCTGCAGTATTAATCGAGACTTTATCTGCACCTGCATGTAATAAACCTTCAATATCTTTGAGTGCTTTCACTCCCCCACCCACAGTGAGTGGCATAAACACATGCTCTGCCACTTCAGTGACCATATGGTATAACGTATCGCGGCTTTCATGGCTAGCGCGAATATCAAGGAAAGTTAGTTCATCTGCACCCTGCTCATCATATTTAATGGCAGCTTCCACAGGGTCACCCGCATCAATAATATCCACAAACTGCACACCTTTGACCACGCGGCCATGGGCAACATCAAGGCAAGGGATAATTCGTTTGGATAACATCAGCTTAGTTCCTTCATCGCTTGCGCAAAATCAATGGTGTTTTCATAAATGGCACGCCCTGTTATCGCGCCTGCAATACCATCGTCCACATGCTTAGCACATGCATGAACATCATCCATAGCAGCCACACCGCCCGATACAATCACAGGAATGGACACTGCCTTAGCGAGGTTTACAGTTTCTTCAATGTTAGGGCCAGTAAGCATGCCATCTCTAGCAATATCCGTATAAATAATCGCAGCCACACCATCATCTTCAAATTGACGAGCTAAATCCACTGCCTTCACATCGGTGACATCATCCCAACCATGGACTGCGACATGACCACCTTTGGCATCAATGCCCACGCATACTTGATTAGGGAACGCAGCACATGCTTCTTTAACAATCTTGGGATCAGCAATGGCAATCGAGCCTAAAATCACACGGTCAACACCAAGATTCAACATGCCTTCAATCATCTTCAAATCTCTTAAACCACCACCAAGTTGCACGGGAATACCCATCACTTCACAAATCGCTTTGATGGCTTCACGGTTGGCAGGTTGACCAGCAAACGCACCATCCAAGTCTACCACATGCAACCTTTTTGCACCCAGTGTCTGCCAGTGCGCCGCCATTTCACCTGCATTACTGCCATAAACCGTAGCATCTTCCATACGCCCTTGTTTGAGGCGCACGCATTGTCCTTCTTTTAAGTCAATGGCTGGAATAAGCTCAAAAACTGAATTTGTGCTTGAAGTCATGATTGTTTTCCTTGTCTAAAACTGTAAAAGTGCGGATTCAGTCATGCAAACTATCATTCGTCAATCAGAAACCAATACCTCACCAAGCTATCAATGGCTAGGCAGGCGCGAATACTCGCAGTTCCTCAAAAAAATGCAGCAATATGTTGCAAGCTTTGCAGGCGCGGAAATGGTTTGGTTTTGCGAGCATGAGCATGTGTTCACCACTGGTAGGCGTGGCATTGACAACAGTAAGGCAAGCTTAGGCGCGCCACTGATACAAACAGAGCGTGGTGGCGAGACCACTTACCACGGCCTTGGGCAGTTGATGATGTACCCCATCATCGACTTAAGAAAGCATCATTTAAATGTACGTGATTATGTTCATATGCTTGAAGCATCTGTCATCGAACTATTAAAAACTTATGACTTAAATGCTGAACGTGATTGCGGTTTACCAGGCGTGTGGTTAAACAATGAAAAAATTGCTGCTTTGGGCATTCGAGTGAGCCGTGGCATCAGCTCGCATGGCATAGCGCTCAACGTCAACACTGATTTGACTTGGTTTGATAATATTAACCCTTGCGGCACATCCCGCAAAGCCACATCTATGGAAAAACAGGGCATTACAACTTTAGATTTGGAGAGTATATCCCAACAATGGTTTGAAATATTTATACGTTTAATCGAAACTAAGAAGCTTTAATATGTTCAATCAGTCAGGTCTTTTGATTTTTTGGCACTTTTAAACAAGATCAATGCTGTAAAACAAGAAACCACTAAGAAAACAACGTGAAAAACCAACTTCATTGTGAAGTGATTTACGTCCGCTACCTGACCAGTCCAAAGCCCTTTCCCTATAAGATATATCGGAAGAGTTTCACTTATAGCAATAATAATACAGACTACTACTCCAAAATACTTTAGACCTAACATTTCCTGTACCCTCTTTCACGTCAAACTTTTTATTTGAGCCTTTCAAAACTTCGTGTTCTTCGTGGTGAGTTATGAAGCCTTAATACGTTCAATCAGCTTGGATGATGAATAACCATCCAAAAAAGGAACGACTATCACTTCTCCGCCAGCATCACGGACTTCTTTGGCTCCCACAATATCATCAGCCGCATAATCACCACCTTTGACCAACACATCAGGCAACAATAGTGATATAAGATTAAGCGGTGTATCTTCCTCAAATGCCACCACCGCATCCACAGCTTTTAAGCCCATCAGCATCGCTGCTCTATCTTTTAAAGGGTTAATCGGGCGAGAACTTCCTTTGAGCCTAGCAATTGAATCATCTGCATTTAAGCCGATAATAAGTTTATCACCCAAAGCTTTAGCATCATTTAAATATTGAATATGCCCAGGATGCAACAAATCGAAACAGCCATTGGTGAATACGACTTTTTGACCTTGCGCTTTCCATGTCTTACAAAGCTCAGCACTCTCATGCCAATCACTCAAGTCATCACCCAAGCAATCAAAAAGCTTAAAACCGCAATCAACACATACAAAGTCGTATGACTTTCTTTCTTCTTCGCATTCCAATGCTGGGTTTGTAAATACTCTTCGTCTTCAAACTTCTTTTTCACTTTCAGCTATCCTTCTTAAGAAACTTTACCAAACATAGATTCGTCAATGATACTGCATAAAATATGTAAGCATGTGATATGCATCTCTTGGATTCTGGCTGTGGATGTATGCTCAATATTAATGTTCACAGTGCTATTGGGGTGCGCAGCCAACTTGCCACCATCTTTACCTGTAAGCGTAATCACTTTCATGCCTTGTTTGCATGCTTGCTCCACAGCTTGAAGCACATTGACTGACTGCCCGCTGGTTGAAATCGCCAACAACACATCACCTTCTCTGCCCAAGGCTTCCGTTTGCCTTGCATAAATAGCATCAAACGAAAAGTCGTTGGATATACTCGTAATCACGGATGCATCATTCACCATGGATACTGCCGCCAAAGCAGGTCGATTCACTTCAAAGCGGTTGACCAACTCTGCCACAAAATGTTGTGCATCGGACGCGGAGCCGCCATTACCACAGGCTAAAATTTTCCCACCATGCTCCAGTGAATTTATCATCACTTCAGCCGCTGCAAGTAGGCTATCATCCAAAACATTCAAGCTTTGTTGACGCAACGCAATGCCATCAAGCAAAGCCTCACTAATCAAATCTTTCATCTTAGCTGTATTTTCCATCAGGACACTGTAACGCTTAAACCCAACGATTCAATTTTTTCTGCGAAAGCCCGCATCCAAGACTTATCTGCAGATGCCAATTGATCTCCGCCCTGCTGCATAGAAGGTCTTGCTAAGCCATACAATAGTACACCTTCAAGCTTAACGCCTAACGCCAAAGCTTGCTTTAACCATGTCAAATAGTCTTCGGCAAACTTATCATCCTCGCTTTGCGCTTGAAGCAAGCAGGTTTGCAATTTGACCGGACAAACATTGGCAACCGCCTGCAACTGTTTGAGCTGCCAATCAGGTTTGATGCTAACACCATTGATGCTTTTCGTGCGTTGCTCACCTACCCCATCCACTTTAAACCAAACCTCACCTTGGTATGCTGCCATGCGCTTTAAACCTTGTTGCACCCCAGCTTTATGCACAGAAGAACCATTGGTAATTAAACGTAGCGGTATAGCAAGTCCATACTTATCCATCACTTCGGTGACCACCTGCACAGCGTCCAAAAAGTTAGGGCAAGTGCTTGGTTCACCATTGCCTGAAAAGGCAATATCTTGAAGTGTCCTGCAATCCTCTGGCACATGGCTTTGCATATAATCGCCATGCATCAATTGCGCCAAAAAAGAGTCCAACTCTTGCTTTAACAATGGGATGTCCACCCGCGGCGATACCCCCACTTTCAAATCAGGCACTTGGCAATACACACACTGCCAATTACAAGCATGGTTTGGGCTTAAATTGATGCCTAAAGATACGCCGCCAGCACGCCGAGAAACCACAGGGTAAACATAGGTAAGCCCTGCCACATCACGGTCATGGTTTTCTGTGCTCAGCATGAATTATGCAGCACACTTTTCTTCTAGAATGTTTAGCAAAACCTGCATATCCACGGGTTTGGTGATAAAAGCATCCATGCCGCATGCCAAAGCATCTGCTTTGACATCTTCTAAGGCATACGCTGATAAACCAATAATAACCACGGGTTGTTTCTCCAAAGCTTGTTCATCAGCTCTGATTTGCCTTGTTAAGTCCAAGCCACTTAGGCCCGGCATACGCACATCCGTCAACAAAAGGTCAAACTCCCCGGCTTTCCATGTATCGTAAGCTTTTAAACCATCAATCGCCGTTTGCACATCAAATCCTGCACGTTGTAAGCGCTTCACTGCCACACGCCTGCCCACGGGGTCATCTTCGGCTAACAGTACGCGCCATGCTTTCTGGTCAGCTTGCACAGCATCTTGCGGTAGGGATGCAGCAGTCACAGCAGGTTGCTGAATCAAATCATCCATGTGCAAATCAACAGAAACAAGCTCATC
Source organism: Ghiorsea sp. (assembly GCA_027053695.1). GTDB lineage: Bacteria > Pseudomonadota > Zetaproteobacteria > Mariprofundales > Mariprofundaceae > Ghiorsea. The sequence continues at coordinate 7,025 of JALUHL010000067.1, read as the reverse complement.
ACCCACATGCTGCAAAGGCATACAAATCGTCATGGTACTGCCCACACTGGGTTCGCTTTGAAGTGTGAGTGTGCCTCCCATCATTTTCACAAAATACTGTGAAATCGTAGTGCCTAGCCCTGTTCCCTTTTCCTGCAAATTATCACCAAGCACTTCCTCATGATGCACTTGGGTAAAAGGGTCAAACACATCAGCCTGCTTATCTCTCTCAATGCCAATACCTGAATCCTCAATGTTAATATAAAGCCATGCTTCATCTTGGGTTACCACAATACGCACATAACCTTGCATGGTGAATTTAATGGCATTGCCCACAAGGTTGAGCAGCACCTGTCTTAAGCGCTGCACATCCCCTTCAATCACTTGGGCAACCTTGCGCATTTCCAAGCTTAAATTGATATGCTTTTCTCTCGCTTTGACCACAAACGGAATAAGCGCTTGCGTTAAAGCTTGTTGTAGGTCAAATGGCTGCTTTTGTATCTCAATATTACCCGATTCAATTTTAGATAAATCAAGCACATCATCAATCAAGGAGCGCAATACTTGTGTTGAAGCTTGCGCCAAACTTAAATTCTGCTGTTGCTCTTTGGAGAGTTGATCTGCTTCAATGCCCATCAAATCCAAAAGCCCAATGATGCCATGCAAAGGTGTGCGCAGCTCATGGCTAATGGTTGCCACAAAATCACCCTTGGCCTTAGAAGCAATTTCTGCCTCAATAGCCGTATCTTCTAAATTTCTTTGTAATAAGAGTTGATTTAAAGTTGCTGTGACACGTTTTGAAATATCAACAAACAAGTTTTTTTGTTTGGCCTCAACATCTAAATTATGCAATCCCAATAACCAGTACTCTTTTTGGCTGGTTTCTAAGACGAGTAACATTTGTGACTGAATCTGAAACTTATCTTGAAGGTTTGATGAAAAAAGATTGTTATCATCAATCACTTGCGACAAAACTCTTTCTTTCTTCGGCAATGATAAAAAGAAAAACTTTAACTCATCGTATTGTATAAAATCAGCGGCCTCAAATGTATCCTGCTCACTTATTCCAACAAAGCATTTTTGATAACAAGCCCGCTCTGTATCTTCCTTCAAAAAGCATAAAGGAAGCAAAAAAGCCCGTTCTGCACCAAACATTTTAGGCAAGCTACCCACCACATCAAGCAAGGCTTTTTCAAGGTCAGCAGTAGCAAGCATATCCTCAATATGCCCAAGCTTTTGTAAGTGTTCCAAATTGGCTTTGCGCTCTTCTTCTAATTTTTGTTCTTTGGTAATATCTCTAAACATACCTTCGATATATTCAGGATTTCCCTGCTTATCATAGGTAAACCTAGAGCTCATCAAAATACGAATATGGTTGCCTTGTTTGCCAATGATGGTCACAGCATAGTTTTCAACCTTTCCATCTTTCATCAGCAAGTCCATATAACCTTGCCTTTCTTCTGGATGTGCATAAAAATTAAGGGTTGGGTTTTTTACCACTTCACTGGGTTTGTAGCCGGTAATGTTATATAACGCATCACTCATCTCTAAGATGTTACCTTGCATATCTACACGGTATGACACTTCGCCAATGGCATCAATCAATGTTTCATAGCGCTGGCTAGCATGTTGTAATTTCTCATGGCTTTCTTCCCGCTCACTTTCAAACAGCCACGCGCATGCAGCAGAAAATATCAGCAAAATCGAAAAGATTAATAGCTCTAATACCTGATATTGTAAGGATACAAAGCCTGCAAGTGACAAGAGCCAAACAAGCCACACTATAGCAATTAAAGCAACAACGCTTAAAATACCCGCGCGTTTACCTACAATGTAAAAAATAATGAATGGTGCAATACCATAATAGTAAATAAAGCTTGAAATCGCATTTTCAAAAATCAACTCAGATACAAGCCCCACCGCTACCATGCTTACAATGCCCAACATAACCCAAACAGATGGCAAAAGCTTACGTTGTAGCAATGTATTGAAAGTGAGCACAGCAGTAGCAACAAAAGCATCGGATAGCGCAAGCCATAGGTGTCCATACATCATCTCACCTGCAGCAAATGCAAAGAAGATAATAGAAAACATGATAAGCAACGGCTTCAGACGCTTTTCCACATCCAAAGCAATAGCAAAAGGCAGATCCAACATGCTTTTCATGCCCATCTAGTTAAACACACCTTGAAACACGGTCTGCACTTCCCCTTCTAAACAAAGACCTGCTTGGGTTTGCAATACTTGAACCTTGCCACCTGGCATATGAATGGTCAGTGGATGGTTGGTGTTTGTTTTTTGCCAGATGGCAACAGCCGTGGCACAAGCCCCAGAGCCACATGCCAGTGTTTCACCAGTGCCGCGCTCAATAATCCGAATCACTGCATGATGTTCATCATATTCACTGATGATTTCCACATTACGCTCAGGGCAACCTTGCATCTTATCAAAATTATCGAAATACACGCGATGTGGGTTGCCTAAGTTGATATCCACATAATCCTGCGCAACCTTTTCCACAACCGCTTCACCCATAGCCACAGATATACCATGCGCTGTACGCTGGACTTGAACCAGCCTATCTGCCAATGCGATAGTAACAACCGACTGGTCAAGCTTTTGCATCAAGAGCTCACCCACACAGCGCAACCCATTACCGCAGTTTTCTGCTTGAGAACCATCCGCATTATAAATCAACATCAAAGCATCTGCTTGTGCATGTTTTTCTAGCAACAAAAGCTGGTCACAACCGATGCCTAAATGCCTATCACACATATATTGAATCCATTTTGGTGTAAGCGCAGGTAAAGTATTCTTGATACCATCCAAGATAACAAAATCGTTACCTTGCGCCTGCATTTTCACAAAAGAAAAGGTCAAAAGGGGTTAAACCTTGGTATGTTCGACTTCAATGGTGGTATAAACACCGCCGCGCACATTAAAAATAGCCGTGACTTTCAGCCAACGCGGATCCATAGCAGCAACCAAATCAGAAGCTATCATATTGGTTACTTTTTCATGAAAATGCCCTTCATCCCTAAAGCTCCAATAGTATAACTTTAAGGACTTTAGCTCCACGCAAAGCTTGTCTGGCACATAATCCAATTTGATTTCCGCAAAATCAGGCTGCCCTGTTTTAGGGCAAAGGCAGGTAAACTCTGGCGAATCAATTTTGATATGATAATCGCGTTCAGGGTTTGGATTTTCAAACACTTCCAAAACCTTACTTGCCTGTGCAGTGGGTTTATCTCCAAGCTGAGTGAGTTGACTTTCTACCATGATTTAAGCCTCAAATGTTGTTATAATTTTACTGTATATTTCAGTTAGTGTATCCAACTCATGCGTGTTGACCCGCTCATTCACCTGATGAATGGTATCATTGGTTAAACCAAGCTCTGCCACGGGCACACCCGCAGCTGCAAGGAAGCGACCGTCCGATGTACCGCCACCTGTATCGCGCACAGTTTGTATGCCCGTCACATCTTCAATCGCATCACATACCATATCTAAGAACTTGCCATCAGGCGTGGAAAATGCCGTTGCCACATGGTCAAAGTCCAGAGAAACATCCGTATCAGCGCATATCTCTTCAATCAGAGCTTTAATTTCTTCAAAAGAGTTGTTGGGGTTGTAACGAATATCCAAAAAAGCTTCTGCCATTCCTGGAATCACATTGCTTGCGCCCGTTCCCGCATTAAAATTGGTGATTTGGCATGATGTTGCAGGAAACCCATCCACCGCCTTACCCCAATCTATGCCTGCAATCGCAGCCAATGGTGCAGCGGCCCTATGAATGGCATTATCTGCATCATCAGGGTACGCAGAGTGCCCTTGCTTACCGTGGAACGTCATGCGCACTTGAATCACACCACGACGACCACGGCGAATGGTATCACCGACTTTTGCAGAGCATGAAGGTTCACCCACAATCACCGCATCAGGTAATTTATCGTGCGCTTGTAAATACTCGACGATACGAATGGTACCATCCACTGATTCACCCTCTTCATCTGAGGTAATCAGTAACTGAAGTGTGGGCAAAGGCTCATATGTTGCGCAAAGCTGCATGATGGCTGCCATCCAACATGCAATGCCGCCTTTCATATCTTGTGCACCACGCCCGTGCAATACACCGTCTTCAACAACCGCATCAAAAGGCGCATGCTGCCAACCTTCGACTGGCCCTGTAGGCACCACATCCGTATGCCCTGCAAAAGCAAGCACACCCTCTTTTTCACCCACGCGCGTATAAATCGAATTGGTAATGCCATTCACATCCACTGATGTCTGCACAAAGCCTAAAGGCGCTAATTTGCGACCTATAAACAGCTGGCAATCAGCATCCTCAGGGGTTGGTGATTCTCTTTTGATAAGCTGCACAGCTAGGCCTAGCGCACATGACATTTCTTCTTGTTTATTCATTGGTTACGATAATCCATTCATGTGCTTTTGCATGGTTTCTGAAATCAGTAACCTTTGGTAAATTCTGTTTTATGACATTTCGGACAAGGCGGGATACGTCCTGTTTTCTTAAAGTTCATTTCATGGCCGCAAGCTTTACAAGTTAAACGCCCTGCACTGGTGATTTCACCCGATTTACAAGATAATGAGGCATCAGCTTTGTCAGCAAAACTAGAAAATGCCACGCCTGTTTTGTGCAATAATTTAGACATGGATGCCAAAGCACCTGTACTCAACCGCGAAGGATTAAGCTTAGCTTTCGCACCTTTTTTCATTTCTTCAGATACACGCGATAAGTCATTCTCTAAAAATGCTTTAAGCTTCTCACCTTTTTCTTCGGTGAACTGCCCTGCTTCTGTTAATTTCTTACGCGCTTTTTCCATTGCTTTCTTAGCAATTTCAACTGTATTCTCAGTGGCTGACTCAAACTCTTCTTTGAATTTTGCTGCCAAAGCATCGTATTGTGCGGCATCCACATCAAAGATGGCTTCATCATTCATATGTTCAACCACAGCAGTACAGAACTCTGAAGTTGATACTTTCTCACACTCGCAATAAAGCGAACAATCCTGAGGTATCATGCTGCTTTGAACCACTGCATTAAAATTGTCTTGGAGTATATCCGCAGCTTCAAGCCATTCCATATGTCTAAGCATTAAAACACCTGAAGTTAGCAATGATAAAACATCACTCTGCGCAGTTAAACTAAAACCAATACAGGAAGCACCTTCTTGCCCTTCTTGTTTACCCGCCGGCTCTGCGGGCTGCCAAACAATCTGACGCTCGCCCTCATAGGCTTTTTCAACAGCAGCATCCATCACACCGGATACATCGCCCCACAAACCCGTATCACCCTGCGTATAGCTGATGATGGGGTGATGCGGCACATCAATTTGCCCATGTTCATTGATGGTAATCGCTTCGCCTGAAACTTGAGGTGTATTGTCTTCCATGTCTAACCTCTCTACTTATTGTTTAAGTTTTGCTGCCATGCGCGCTTTCATTTTTGCTTTTTTCGCTTTTTTCTTGGCCACAGCATATTTTTTAGCATCCAAGGCTTGGCTAGCTTCTAACAATGCCTGCTCAGCACTTTGGTAATACTTGAATGTTGCAGAACTTTTAGCTTGCTCACTTTCATACAACGGGCGCACCGATTGTACCGCAGCTCTGGCTTCAGCCATGGCTTGCACAGGCGGCTTGGCCGCGCATGAAACAAGCCAAAGCGACAATGAAAGAACGAGTAATACGCGAATCATATGCCCTAGAGTTCTATGTTTAAGCTTATCTGTCAATATGCAAGCCGCTTATGATTCAGTATCAATTTGCGTGCGACGTTTACGCAAACCTAGCTCTTTCCATTGCAAATCGCCCACTTGTGATGGGGATTCTGCCATGGGATCGGCTGCTTTTTGCGTTTTAGGGAAGGCAATCACATCACGGATGGATTCTGCGCCCACCATCAAACTTAACACACGGTCTAAACCAAATGCTAAACCACCGTGCGGTGGCGCACCATATTCCAAAGCTTTGAGTAAGAAGCCAAATTTATCATTCGCTTCCTCATCGGAAATACCCAAGGCTTTAAGTACACGCGCTTGCACATCTGTTTTATGAATACGAATCGAACCACCTCCAATTTCTGTGCCGTTCCAAACCAAGTCATAAGCTTGCGAACGCATGTCTAGCGGTGAACGCTCTAACATATCCAAGTCTTCATCGTAGGGTGCGGTAAAAGGATGATGAAGTGCTTGCAAACGTTTATTTTCGCTGTCCCATTCAAACATAGGGAAATCAACCACCCAAACAAACTGATTGGTCTTTTCATCAAATAAACCAAGGTCTTTACCCAGTTCTACGCGCAAATAACCTAAGGCATTGTTGACCACTTCTTTGGTATCCGCACCAAAGAACAGTAAATCACCATTTTCAGCTTCAGTTCTCTCAAGCAATGCTCTGAGTACATCTTCGGATAAGTTTTTCACAATCGGTGATTGCAGACCATCAGGGATATTATCTTTATCGTTGACTTTGATGTACGCCAAACCACGCGCACCATAAATGGAGACAAACTTGGTGTAGTTATCAATTTTCTTACGGCTAAGCTTTTCACAACCAGCCGGCACACGGATTACTTTTACCAAACCACCATTGTTAGCTGGGCCAGAGAACACTTTAAAATCAACCGACTTCATCAAATCAGTGACATCAATATGCTCCAAACCAAAGCGCACATCAGGGCGGTCTAAGCCATATTTATCCATCGCATCCGCATAAGTCATGCGTGGGAAAGGCGCTTGCAATGTCTCACCCATACCCGCTTCAAACATAGCGCAAATCAAACCTTCGGCTTTTTCCATCACATCATCTTGGCTGACAAATGACATTTCCAAATCAATTTGGGTAAATTCTGGCTGACGGTCTGCTCTCAAATCTTCATCACGGAAGCAACGCGCCACCTGATAATACCTATCCATGCCCGCCACCATCAATAATTGCTTAAACAACTGTGGGCTTTGCGGCAATGCATAGAATGAACCGGGATACACACGCGATGGCACAAGATAATCGCGCGCACCTTCAGGTGT
>JALUHL010000066.1 GCA_027053695.1 Ghiorsea sp. | reverse complement strand
AATACAATGCCTCACCCAATTCATTAGCGCGAATCACTAGCGTTGCGGCATCTTTCGCCGATGTAAATTCACCATTCACCCGAATGGTTTTGAGCCCATCTTTGGTTTTAAGCTGCCCGCCCGGTGCGTTGACATTCCACTTGCGAATTAATGCCATCACCTCCTCTGTAGAAATGTGATACTTCTGCATTTTTTCAGGTATCAGCGTAATACGAATTTCTTCTTTCCTATCGCCTTTCACATTCACACTGGATACACCCGGCAAGGCCAATAAATCATCTTCAACTTTATTCGCAATATGCTTCAACTCTAAATCAGGCACATCACCAAAGATTGAAAATGAAATCACAGGCGTTTTATCCGATTTAATTTCTTTTACAAATGGGTCAGAAGGCAAATCATCAGGTAACACGGCTTGGTCAACAGCTTGTTGCACATCAGATACAAAGCGTGACCTATCCTTATAGTTTGGGTCGACTTGGATAATAATTTCCATGGTTCCCGGATAAGATGTTGATGTTGTTTTCTTGATGCCGTCAATGCCCTTTAGCTCTCTTTCAATGGGCATAGCCACAAGCTGCTCAAGCTCTTGTGGAGATGCGCCGGGATATGCAGCGCCAATCACCACCAAATCAAAGTTGACGCTAGGAAAAGCCTCGCGTTGAATATTCATGGCTGCGTAAATGCCGCCCAACAACAACATGCCAGACAACATATTCACCAATAGGCCGCGCCTTACAAAAAATGCAATCATACTATTCATTGCGGCTCTCCCGATGATGCATTGAGCGATGCCAGCTCACCCATAGCCAATGCCAACTGATATTCACTCACACCTTTATTCACCTGCTGAATCAAATACCGCAATTCAGCCGCCCTTAAATCGCCTTCAAACTGAATAATCACCGAAGTCGGCGTTCTTCCTTTTTTATACCTTGCGACCTGCGCACGGTATTTTTTGCGCTCAGCTTGCACCTGCTTGGCAGAGGCTTTTAAAGTCGTTTCAGCACTACGGATGGTATCCACCAATTTGGCAATCTCACTTTCCAAATCCAAACGCGCTTTACTGCGTTCAATTTGAATACTTTCCAAAACCAATACATTTTTTTCAATCGCAGCACGGTTGCCTTTATTACCAACCACATCACTAAACTCAACACTTAAACCAATATATCTATCATCCACCGTAAAGCCTTGGACAAAAGCCGTACCTGCGCTGCCATCCAAGGCCCGCGTTCCCACTTGCCCAACCAAGTCCAACTGATAATCCCCTGCTGATTCCACCATACTCAATCGCGATTCAGCAGCTGCATACTGCGCATCTAAGACCTTAAAAATAGGACGTTTAGCTTGCGCCTTGTTTAGCATATCAGCCACGCTGGTGATGCGAACCTCAGGTGCAGCAAAAGATACCGATAATGGTGTGTCTGCATCTTGGTACATCAAACGATTCAATGCGGTTTGCGCTGATTTCTTCGCTGCCACAGCTTGGGCAAGTTGAAGCTTTCGTGCTGCCACCAATGCTTCGGTTTGGTATCGGTCTTCTTTTTCCACCAAACCAAAGCTTTCTCGTTTCTTCTGATTATTTAAAAGTTGTTTGGCTCTAAGCACGGCATCTTCTGCCACCTCTACAGATAAATCACTCAATACAAATTGGGCATATAAACCAATAGCTTGCGCTGCCAATTGCTCTTTAAGCACTGCCACGCGAAGCGCGGCTGCTTTTTCTTCTGCATCACCTGCTTCTTTTTGAAACGTATAGTTGGGGTTGCCTTGACCTGCCGCCAACGGATAACGGTATATTAAATCAATTTGATGTTGATAAAGTGGGTTGGGTTTACTTTGAAACAAAGGGTTCACTGATGCTGGATAAATAAGTTCAGCACGATTGTATTTCAGTGTTCCCGTTAATGTGCTACCATCGGCAAAGGGTTTAACCACATTGCCCGCAATAAAAGCGGCATTGGTTTCAGTCGCTGCAAATGGGCTTGTTGTTGGCGCTTTCTCATTGCTGATACCCGCATTTGCACCATAACGCATATCCAAAGCACCTTCGACTTGCGCTGTTTCAGCCTCACGCATCTTGGTTTGCAGCCTAGATGATTGTAAATCAGGGCTTTTGGCAAACATGGTGGTTAACACATCTTTGAATTGCAGTGGAGCAGCATACGCTGGCAGCACCCACACTTCAGGTGCAAAAGCCCAAAGCAACACCCATATCCATAATCCTTGTTTTTTCAACTTAAACCACCTCTTCACTTGCAATCTCTAGCAAGGCTTTGCCACAAAGCAAGCGCACAGCTTAGGATTTTAGTTGATACTGTCAACTATTGATTTGGTCAATCAATTTTGATAGCATGCGGCTCATGGATGATTTGCAATGCGAAAATATAAAAATTGGCGAGCTTATGCCGCTGATGGGGCATTTGATGTGTTATGTGCGTCAACAAACCAGTCAAGCCTACGCTGAGCTAGATTATGATATCACACCTGAAGCAGCTGATGCCCTCATGATTATTCAGCATTTTGATGGGCTGCCGCAAAAGAAATTAGCTGATATTCTCGGCAAAGATAAAGCATCCATCACCCGCCTACTCAATAGCTTAGTCAAATGCCAGTTGGTTGAGCGTATTCAAGATTTAGAAGATAGGCGTATCATTCGCGCCCATATCACTGAAGAAGGCAAGGCTGTGTTCCAAAAAATTCTACCCAAACTTCATGCACTTAACGACCTTGCTCTCACTGACATCAATGACCATGACTTTAACAACCTATTGCAAACCATGGCAACCATTGTCGCCAACACCAGCGCACCCTGCTGTGATTCCTGATGAGTGCTAATTGGTAAGTGCCACTTGATAAGCACGAATAAAGCCTAACTTTCTTTATAACCTGTAAACATAGCCCGAACCAAGTTCTCACCATGTTGTTTCATCGCTACAAATACACCCAAAATATGCGCGCCAATCAAAATTAACATGATGTCTGGTAAGTGATAATGGATATATTTAATGGTCTCACCAAAACTTTCTGACACATGAATACCCAAAGCCCAAACAGGGCCAGTGTATTCACTCCACCCTAACAAGGTTAAGCCTGAAAAGGTTAAGACCAACAAACCTGCAAGCAGTGCAAACACCATAGCACCGCCCAAAGGATTATGCCCCATATAGTGCTTCTCATGTTTATTGGTCATGATGGCTTTGAAATTCTCAATGTATTCCGAAGGTGAAAAAATAAAGTTAGAAAAGCGTGCATATTTCGAGCCAATAAAACCCCACAAAACACGCATGACAACCAGTGTAGTAATAAAGTAACCCAACCACTCATGCACTTCATCCATGTCATAGGTCTCATTGTACCCATAAGCAGCCGTCAAATACGCTGCTGTAAAACTTAACACCAAGCTCCAGTGGAAAAATCGAACAAATAAATCCCAAACTTTTTCTTTCATGTTATCAACCTTTTTAAATATATTAGCGAGCTACGCACGCTCCATGTATTCGCCTGTTTCGGTGTTTACACGCACTTTAGTACCTGCTTCCAAATATGGCGGAACCATAATAGATGCCCCTGTTTCCAAAACGCCTGGTTTGTATGAACTGGTTGCAGTTTGCCCTTTAATGGAAGCATCGCATTCAGTCACCACCAAGTTGACCGATTGCGGAAGTTTCACATTCAATGGACGCTCTTCATGAAACTCCACTTCCACTTCCATTTCTGGAAGCATGTATGGAATTGCTGTCTCCAACATATCTTCGCCCAATGCAATTTGGTCGTAAGTATCCATATCCATAAAATTATACTGCCCGCCATCTTCATACAAAAACTGCATTTTGCGTTGGCTCAATACAATGCGGTCAACTTTCTCAGTTGAGTTAAATCGTTTGTTGGTTTTGTTTCCTTTTTCTAGGTTGCGCATTTCAAGCTGCATGCAAGCAACACCTTTACCCGGCGTGACATGATGCGTTTTCACCACCTTCCACAAGCCACCATCCCAGTCCAAGACGTTACCCGTACGAACAGAAGTTACATTGATTAGCATAGCCTTTCTCCTTGCAAACCTACAGTCCCCAGCAATAGAGCTTTCTCAAAAACGGTGCTGATGTTAGGTTTGCCAATATTAAAAAAATGTGAAGCCTAGCTATTCCAAGGCAGGACAACAACCTCGGAGCCAATGCATGAGCATGACCCTTCAAGAATCATTCGACAGCTTTTTACTTCATTTGCAAAATGATGATGACATCACGCCTGAAACATTAGCGCAACACGAGCGTATTTTTCAGCTATTCAGCGAATATCTCATTTATTATTCCGACCTATTCCGTAGCGAAGAGATTGAAGAAAACGCAAACCCGCAAGCATGGGAAGCATCCTTAGAAAGCTTTATCGACCAACTGATGCAAGGCGACCAGGACCATACGCCTTCTTTGGAAGGTTTGGCATTCGCGCGTATTGATGGCGAATATTTGCGTGATTTTATTGCATGGCATGTGCTGCGTGACCCTGCTGTGGATTCATTGATGGTGCAGCAAGCCGCCGAAACACTGCATGCTTGGCTGGACTACGCTAAAGACCACGCTTGGTTAGACAAAGAAATATTACAACACTGGCAAGATATGATTCAAGATACATTGCCTGATGCCAAACGCGCTGCCATGGCTGCGCACTTATTGCTTTATCATATTCGACTTGGAGGCGGCATCTCACCTCGCTTGCGCGGTAAACGCTTTGAAACCTTTAAGGAAGGTCATGCCCGCATTGCCCAAGTCACCGAACATGAACTTTGGCTTGCCTTTGATAATGCGCCCAAAGCCATGATTGGCCCTGTCACACTACCCAAAACCATACTGCAACAGCTTAGGGTGGGCGATGTGATTGATATTGAACTGGGCAAACGTGAAGGCGTATGGTCGATTGTGGATATTGGCCCTGTTTACCCTGCTATTGTTTATGTTGCTGCTGAAGAAATGGCTTTGCCCGATAAAATATTATGACTGATTTCAAAACTAGCGACTTAACCTGCAACAGCAACCCCAGCGATATTAGCAAACTTTTAAACTAGGTTTAATCATATTGGGATTGATAGCTGGTTAACAACAAACGTACTCGTTCATCTTGATACAAAGCATTGTGCTCAAGCTTTTGTTTAAAATCAGTAGCTTTGAGGGCTGGCGCATACCAAGCATAATATGCCATTGATGATGGGATGTTTGCAGCTAGAAACTGCTGCACAAACCCATATAATTTCTCATCAAACGATATGCCTGAAACATGCTGTGTTTGCAGCTGAGAGAGCAATGTTTTTGCCAAGTTTTGTAGAGCATGGGTGTCGCCTGCATCCAACAATTGAAGCACTTCTTTGGTCGGCAAATAAAAGCTGGTTTGCCAGCCTTCTTCTGCCAAGCGTTTGAATGATGGTGAGCGAGAGCCGGATTCAATCATCAACTTATCTTTTAGATGAAACTTCTTATCCAATGCTGCCAAATCGTGCAGTGCGGCATCTATATTTTCAGCACTGAGGTTATTAAATTCTGCCCAAATGTGTTGAATATCATTCGTATCAACTGCTGCCAAAAAGTCAGCAAAGGTAGCCCCTAAAGCTTGAGCTTGGCTACCCACACGAAAGCGTTGTTGCTCCGCATCAAAAAAGATGTCCATTTCAAAAGCTCTGCCGCCATCATGCCAAATATCCTGAAGCTTACCTATGCTGTTCACGTGGTGTGGTAGCACCCGCGCCTGCTGCCCTATACTTTGAAGGTAAGCTAAATTTTTCTTTTGCCACCACATATGATTCTTGGCATCGGTCAATTTTTTCTTGCCGTGCAAAACCAATGCTTTGCTCTCATTTAATGCATACGTTGAACGCGTGAAATCATGCTCAGGCTCATATCTATCGCTTTGCACATGCGTAAAGCCTAACAAGCTGTCGTACAATACATCATTGGTGAACACCTTGGGAACATGTTGGCGCAAAGCCTGATATGTATCGGGATATGTTTCTTGGTATGCCGTATTCATCCATGCCAGCATGGGGATTTGTAACATATGAAAATTAAATTTACTCGAACTATGCCCTTTGCCAGCCAAGGCATCATCAGCATGGTCTGGCATATACCATAACCCTGCCACACCCTTTTCTTGCGCCAAAATATCAATCAGGCTGCTCACCACGAAGTCGTTATAGACAATACTATTATCGTAGGCGTTGATTTTATCTTGCCGCGACTGGGATGTGTCCGCCAAATCACCATACAAAGCTCTGTCCAAAGGTTTGGTATAATGTGCAAAGTTTTCAGGATAACGTAATTTATAGCTGCCGTGGCTCCCCATCAAATGCACAAAAATCACCCTGTTCTTCGTTGTAGGCGTAGCCAACACCTTTTTGACTTCATCAATTAATGCGCCATCAAACTTTTGCGTTTGTGTATGTTTGCCAATGGTATGGTTGAGCGCCACCAAATGATTGGCTTCACTGGCAATCACAGAAATCATATTATCCCAACCACCATAAATCACTTGGTTGGTTAACCAATGCGTTTCTACGTCTGCTTGCTTGAGCACATCAACAATAGATAATGAATCATAATAATCTTTGCCATTGTATTGGTTGGCTTCAGTTAAACTTAGCTGTAATACCTTGATGGTATATGAATAATTGGCATAAGCTTGCGCAAACACCAGAATATCACCCTGCTCAGCTTTTTTCGATAATAACGGCGTGGTAGGACGCACATAATCATACAAACCAAGATTCTTTTTGTTCAGCGATTCTCCAATCACCACAATATACGTTTCACCTTGGGCTTGTTTGCTCGCAGTAAATTTTATATCACCCGATTTGCGCTTATGCTGCACCTGTCGAAACAGCTTTAATTCATGATTATATTTCTCAAAATTGTCCGTGATAAATTGGGGTAAGGTTAGCTCTGATACTTGGCTGATGGGTATAGCAAAGAAGGTTAATGTCATCAACAATAATAATGATTTCTCAATCTTGTGTGTTTCTTTTCGCTCTTGCTGATGTAGCAAAAATCCCATCACCGCAGCCAGCAACACAAACAAGGCAATATATTGAAATGCGACAAAATCGGATAAATATTCTAAGGATTCATTGCCGTTGGATTGAAAGACTGCAAATAAAATATCTTTGCTGACTTTGGCATCAAAATTCATGTCATAAAGAATAAAACTGATGGGGATGACATAAATAGCAAAAGCCAATAATGTATTGATTATCGTCGCAGCCTTATAGCGCTTAAACCTTGCAAGCTCTTGCTGCACAAATACCGAAGCAAAAGCCAAAGCAAATGAAAATAGCATATAAAGCAATACTTCTTGGAAAGTTAAAGGGGCAAAATTATTTTTCTGGGCAAACAGTATCAATAAGAAAATAAAGTAGGTATTGCTCGCAATCAACGTATGCTTCTTACCCCAAAGAAAAATAAACAGAATCGCCCATAAAAAGGGAATCAACTGGTTCTGCAAATCAAACCAGCCGCTTTGAAACTCTACCGTAGCTTTTATTTTCCCTGCATCACCCGCTTCAGCATTCTCAGCGGTAATCTCAATATCATCATCTTGCTGAACATCAAAGAAAAGGCTTTTGGGTTTACCCACCCTAAGCAAAAAAGAATCTGAAACATTATCATTATGTTTCAGGAGAAGGCGTGCTTCTTGACCATCATAAATTTCAAACTTCAATGAAAGTTTGCCGCTTTGTTTAAAGTTAAGTTCGCCCCGCACATCATCTTCTAAGCCTGCGCGAATATAAAAAACACCCCCGCTCTTTCGCTTGAATTTGGCATGTTTATTTTCAGTACCATGTTTTTTGAAATGGTACTGGCTTTTCTCCAAAGCAAAGAAACCATCGCCCATAGGCTGCACAAGATGATAGGATAAGAATATTCCTATAATCATGAGTAAACCGATAATGTTTTCTTTAATGTGCATACTTATGTTTGTTCATAACCTTTGCTTTTCTTATCCTCAATCATGCAGGGCGTGGAACTTTGACATACAACCCAACATTAGCAATCTTATCACCTTTATCGGCAATTTCTGCCCATCCATCAAGTTATCATTGACTCTTGAGGTGTGTCTCTAAAATAATATAGCTTATAAAACAGTGACTTACAACCTAATCTAGCTTGGCATCAAACCTGCTCATACTTGGATAGTAATAACACATCGAGTTTGAGGAGATGATATGCAGCGTGGTTTCTTTATTTCAGGTGTTGCCAGCAAAATGGCAGAATACCGCTTAGATAATATCACCCATAACTTAGCCAATGTGAACACAGTGGGCTACAAAGCATCGCGCTCCTCGTTTAAAACCATACTTTCGCAAAGCATGGATGCCCAAGGCAACAGCAAACAACTGCCTGGCTCTTATCTAAGTATGGGTTCGCAATATATCGACACCAAAGCAGGCAATCTCAAGCAAACAGGAAACGCCCTTGATTTTGCCCTTGTTGACCGTGGTTATTTCCAAGTTCAGCAAGCAGACGGCAGCACTGCTTTAACAAGAGCAGGCAACTTTAGCCGCGATGCTGACGGCAATCTGATTACCCAAGGTGGGCTTGCTGTACTCGATAATTCGCAAAGCCCTATCACGCTGCCTGATGGCGTTATTTCAGGCACCAATGATGGTATGATTTACGTCAATAACGAGCAAGTTGCGCAACTTGGTTTGGTCACCCTCATCAATAAAAATGACCTCAAACAAGTTCAAGGCACATTGCTCACCACATCTGAAGGTAACACTAAACCCAGCGAAGGTGACATCATCGTGCAACATGGTGCCATTGAAACCTCCAATGTGAATTCAGTTTTAGCGATGACAGAAATGGTCGCCACACTTCGCGCCTATGAATCATCCATGAAAATTGTCGAGCAATACAACCAACTTGCAGGGCAACTCAGCTCAGATGTTGGCAAGATACAAGGTTAACCACACCAAAAATGAATGTCACACGAGGTAATATATTATGATGCGATCATTATGGACAGCAGCAACAGGCATGGCAGCACAAACCACCAATGTGGATGTCATTGCCAATAACCTTGCCAACGTCAACACGGCAGGTTTCAAGCGTGGACGAGCCAATTTCCAAGATCTAATGTATCAGCAAATCAAATCACCTGGTGCAGAAGCCAGTGCCGCTGGCACGCAGCTTCCCTCAGGCATTCAGGTGGGTCTAGGTGTGAAAACAGCCAGCATCGAATATGTATTCTCTGAAGGCAGCTTTCAACAAACCAGCAATGCTTTAGATATGGCTATTCAAGGTCGAGGTTTTTTCCAAATCCAGTTGCCCAATGGTGAAGTTGGTTATACGCGTTCGGGCTCTTTTAGCCGTGATGCACAAGGTCAGTTGGTTACATCCAATGGTAATGTAGTGCAACCCAGCATCACCTTACCCGCGGATACCCTCAACATTAACATCGGACATGATGGCACTGTATCCATAGAACAGCCTGGTGGCATTTCTACTGTGGTTGGTCAGCTTCAAACCGTTGATTTTAGCAACCCCGCAGGACTAACTCACCTTGGCAATTCTATTTTTCAAGCATCCAATGCTTCTGGGCAACCGCTGACTGGCACACCCGGCGAAAATGGTTTTGGTGGTTTGGGGCAAGGCATGATTGAAATGTCCAATGTGAATATGGTGGATGAAATGGTCAATCTTATCGCAGCTCAACGCGCTTACGAAATGAACTCCAAATCCGTACAGGCTGCCGATGAAATGCTACAAAACGCCAACGGACTAAAACGCTAAATGTTTAGTGGCTTGTTTTGTTTTCTGCTTTTGCTGCAAAGCCCTGCTTTTGCGCAGCCTGCACCCAACAATGATGCGCAAGCATCGCTGGCGGCATTTTTTGCCGCCAAACCTACCGTGCATGGCGTAACGGCAGAGCTTGTTCACATGCCAACGTTACCTAATATTAAAGGACATATTCATTGGTCATTGCCCAAGCTGCATTTTTTACCACGCCGTGTATCCCTTATTGCCGAAACAGGGCAAGGCAAACAACTCCGTCGTTGGTATATCAATACTGAAGTGCGCTGGATGGCAGACGTTGTCCGCCTAAAACAAGATATCCCTGCTCAAGCCATTCTCAACAAGAATATGCTTACCGTCTCTCATGCTGAAGTCACAGGTCTTCGCGGGCAAACATGGCAGAACATTTCTGATGTTATTGGTTTAAAAAGCTTGCGTAAACTGCGCAAACATCAGGTCGTGTTATCCTCAGCATTTAAGCGCCCACCACTGATTCAACGCGGCGATAGCATCACCATCTTAGCTGAAGTCGCTGGCATCAAAGTTCGTGCTGCGGGCATTGCCTTAAAATCAGGCCGTCAAGGCGATCGTCTGCTTGTCAAAAATATACGCAGCAAACAAACCCTGCAAAGCATCATCCAAGATGCCCATACCGTTGCTGTATATTCTGGAGGTTCATAATGCGTTACTTTTCCATTCTTTTTATCCTTGCGTTAAGCGCTTGCACACCCAGCAAAACATTGATTACAACAGATAAAAATAAACCCATCATTGATTTTGCGCTTGGGCAACATCAGCAAAGTAACACACAATCAGGTTCACTCTGGAACAACAGTGGCTCCACCATGTTTACCGACCCTAAAGCGCACCAAGTCGGTGATTTGGTGATGGTCTTGGTACAAGAAACAGCCAGTGCCACACGCTCATTGGGCACCAAAAAAAGTAGGAAATCAAAACACAGCTCCAGCCTTAAAGGGTTGTTTGGTCTAGAGAAAAGTATTGCACCCAACTTTAACCCTGCTCTAGCCATGGACACCAACAACAACAAAAGCTTTGCGGGCTCTGGTGAAACCACCAATTCCGATTCTTTGGTGGCAAGCGTCACCGCCGTGGTTACTGAAGTATACCCCAACGGCAACATGAAAATTATAGGGCGGCGCGAAGTGAGCATCAATCAGCAACCACAAGCGCTAACCTTTTCTGGCGTGATTCGTCCCTCTGATATTTCAGCCAATAACACCATTGTTTCAGCGCAAGTTGCACAAGCCAAAGTTAGCTATGGCAGTGGCGGCTCTTTGGCAGCCATGACAGACGAAGGCTGGCTTGGGCAAAGCCTAGATGTGATTTGGCCATTTTAGGAGACATGATGAAATATTTTACCTTAGCTTTCTTTTGCTTCTTTGCCTTTTCTGCGCAAGCCGAGCGCATCAAAGACTTGGCTGATATTCAAGGCGTGCGTGCCAATGCCTTGATTGGATACGGTATTGTTGTTGGCCTGAATGGTACAGGAGATAGTTCAAACTCTTCTCCTTTTACCATCAGCAGTATCACCGCCATGTTAGAGCGGTTTGGTGTGAATGTGCGTGCTGACATTAAAAAAATGAAGCCTAAAAATATTGCTGCTGTCATTGTGACCGCAGAACTTCCTCCCTTTGCAAGACCCGGGCAACAACTGGACGTGACGATTTCCAGCTTGGGTGATAGTAAAAGTTTGCGTGGTGGAACCCTGCTTATCACACCGTTATTGGGTGGCGATGGTCAAGCTTATGCTGTGGCTCAAGGCGGGCTTTCTGTGGGTGGTTTTGCGATTACAGGAGCCGCTGGAAACAGTGTAAAAAATCATCCAACAGTAGGAAAAATACCCAATGGAGCCCGCATTGAAAAAGCTGCACCTCGCGGCTTACAAGCAGGGCAGGATAAAATCACAGTCATGCTAAGAACCCCTGATTTTACCACCGTACAACGGATGAAAAAGGTCATCAATGCTGCCATGGGCAAAGGCATGGCAAAAGCCTTAGATGCAGGCACGATTGAAGTGTGGAACCCTAGCGGTGATGCTATAGCGCTGATTGCTGAACTGGAACAATTGCAACTTCGCACGGATACACCCGCCATAGTCGTGGTGGATGAGCGCACAGGCACGATTGTCATGGGGCAAGGTGTCACCATTGAAACCGTTGCTGTGTCTCATGGTAATATCAGTGTAAGCGTAGTGGAAAGTGCTGATGTATCCCAGCCTTTTGCTTTTTCAAATGGAAGCACCACATCCACCCCTTCCACAAACGTAAATGTACAAGAGGATGAAGCGCAACTTGTGGTCTTACCAAGGCAAGTGAGCCTTGCTTCCTTGGTCTCTGCCCTGAATGCGGTCGGTGCCACACCCAGCGATTTAATTGCCGTCTTACAAGCCATTAAAGCAGCAGGCGCATTACATGCAGAACTTCGGGTGCTTTGATGCGTGATTTAGTCGAAACCATTATTGGGCAAGTGTTAAAGCGCGAACCCACCATGAAACCCTTGGAGAATAAACAAGCTAATATACCACCAAGCAAGTCCTTTCATGCTGTACATGCGGATAAACCCATTGAAATCAAAGATTTAGAAATGTGGGATGCTTGCTGCCAATTTGAGGCCGTTTTTTTACAACAAATGATGCAGGCTATGCGTAAAACTGTACCTGAATCAGAGCTTATGCCTCGCGGTTATGCCAGCGACATGTACAACAGCATGATGGACCAAGCCATTGCTGAGAACGGTAGCAAAAAAGCACCTTTAGGCCTAGCCATGAACATGTATAAGCAGATGCAACGCGATGGTCTTACTGATGATTCATCAACCCAAGCTCAAGCCATACAAGATATTGCCGATACATTGAAGACCAACATCCCTAAACCCAAACTTGGAGGTCCACATGGTTAGAATCACAGGCTCAAATCAACCTATGGGCATCCATAAATCTTCTGGCAAAACCAAAAAAGCTGCGAGCAAAAGCAGAGCGTCAGACCGCGTTAAAGTTTCCGATGCTGCTGGGCTCAAAGAGCGCGCCAAAGTGCTTTTATCGGAGATGCCTGATGTACGCTTAGATCAAATTGAAGGCATTCGCGATGCGCTGGAAAATGGCAGCTATACCATGAACAATAAAGCCATTGCCTCCCATATCGTACGCAATGCTTTATCCGAACATGCTTGGGGTTAAATGATGCCAAATTCTCTATCTCAAAACATCAAAACACTGCTTCACGCTATGGTTGACTGTGTTCAAGAACAAGAAACCATCATATTTGAAGAGCGTGAGGCCATGCAAAGCTTTGATGCCCATGCGCTCACAGCACTGCTCGAACGCAGAGCAAAAAGCCAAAGTACGCTACATGAGCTAGAAAGCCAGTGCCACGTCTTAGCTCAGCAGCTTGATATACCCACAACCAACCAACCCATGGCTTATATGATTGAACATTTTGCATCTGAATATGTGGATGAGCTGCAAAACATGCGCATTGAATTGGTGCGACGCATACAGGCCTTGGAGCGCGACCATCTTGAAAATCATGTGCGCTTGCGTGCTGCATGGAATGTGACCACCAATATCTTGCAACATATTGGTGCCGTTGAAGCGCAACCCACATATCAAAGTTATGCAACACAAGCTGTACGATGAGTTTCCAAGGTTTAAATATTGCTGCCTCTAGCCTGCGCTCCCAACAAAAAGCTATGGATGTGGTTTCGCATAATATTGCCAACGTCAATACCGCTGGCTATTCAAGGCAAACGGC
>JALUHL010000065.1 GCA_027053695.1 Ghiorsea sp. | reverse complement strand
TAACGCTTGATTTTGTAAGCACGTTCTTTTTTGTGACTGATAAAAATCCAAATATCTGCAATGATGGCTAAACCCGCTAAAATATACATATAGGTTGGGCTTAACATGGGCAAAAAGCTTTCCAAATCTTTCAAGGCATCGGTATGTGTTACCATACCAAAAAGTAAAAATGCCCACACCAGATGCCCAACAATAAGAACAAATAGCCCGACCACCGTCCAAAGCCCGCTTATCAGCAGGGCAAAGGGGTTAGCTTGACCGGGAAGCCTTGCCATGTTTATTCAAAACCAAAGCGGCGAATGCTTGTTGCTCGCCATGCTTTATCGTAAGTGACTTCAACACCGCGTGTATATTTTTCATCGGTTTTCTCATCGCGAACATCTTCAATAAATAAGGCGCGTTCTGGATGCGCTGGGTCAACAATGGCAGGCACTCCCAATTCAGATTCAATGGCAAAACGTGTATCACCTTCTTGGATAATCCAAATGCTATCGGGGTCAATCACATTGCCTTGATGAATTTCGTGTTTTAAGCAGCCTGTGTTAAGTATGGCAAGGCATACAAGTGCAAACAGTAGCTTCATGTGGCTTTATCCTGCGCCGTTTCTAAAGGCCCACGATGTTGCTGCTCAAGCAAAGCAATATAATCATCCATGCCTTGCTCCAAGCTCCATGCAGGCTTCCAGTTGAGCAACATCGATGTTTCGCTTAAGTCTGCTTCGGTATGGTCTTGGAAGAAGGGGTAGGGGTTATGAATATACTCGGTGGGGTGCTCAATATTGAGGATACGGTTTAAATTCGTGATAATATCATTGTAAGAGCGGGCTTTACCAGAGCCAACATTACACACGCCAGAACGCGGCGCATCAAGGGCTGCAAGATTTGCACCAATCACATCACCAATAAACACAAAGTCACGGCGCTGCTCACCAAACTCAAACAATTTGATAGGGTTGCCTGCCTGAATGCTTTGATACCATTGCAAAATCATGGAGGCGGTTTTTGTGCCTTCGACTTCATTTTTATGGTGTTCGCCAGGGCCATATACATTAAAATAACGCAAGCCAATAATCGGCGCACTATGTTTGTCGTACCAACGCGCAGCAATTCTATCCATGGCAAGCTTTGAGAAACCATAAATGTTTTCAGGCTCTTCGCCAGAGCCAATGCAGTTGGGTGCGGGCGTATTGCCGTAAGTGCCTGCGGATGATGCATAAATCACACGCGTACCGCTTTTGGCAGAAGCCTCTAAAATAGCAGCAAAAGCATCGGTGTTGACATTCATCATCAACTTTTGATCCATCACGGTGGTGTCTGTAATCGCGGCTTCATGATACACCGCAGAGAAATGACCTTCTGCAATATCTTGCAAGAGTTGTGTATCATCGCAATACACAGCGCGAACTTCTGCATCCACATCAATCAAATTGCGCCAATCGCCAGAAGAAAAATCATCCGCAATCACCACGTCTGTATTGCTGCGTTTGAGTAGTGCGGCAGCGATATTTGAGCCGATAAAGCCCGCGCCACCTGTAATTAAAATCCTATCTTTCATGATTGCTCCACTTGTTCGGATAGCTTAGGCTTTTCGGACTTTTCTTCGCCGCGCCATTGCAATTGTAGTTTTTCAAAAGCGCGTATGGTTGCATCATTGCATAAATTATAGCCCAAGCGGTTATTGATAGCGCCCAAAAGTACATCGGCAGGCTTGTCGCATACGTCATCAATGCCATAACCTGTTTCAGCGAGCAGGCGCGCAATCCATGTACCTAAACCTGTTAAGGTTGCGATATTGGCAATGCGAATCAGTTCATCGCAACGGGCTTCGCTGATTTGACCACCTGTCGCTTCGGACAATGCTTGCGGCGTGCTTTGCGGTAGGCTGGTGAGTGGGCGGCATAAAAGCTTCCAAATCACCCACTCGCTTTCGGTGATGTAATCTTTATCCGCATGCAGCGGAAATGCGCCGGGTAATGATGTGATATTATTGTTCATATTAGTCTTGGTAGGCAACTTCGCCAGTGATGTATGCACCTTTAAGGGCGTAGGTTTTAATTTTTGCGCCAAAGCGTATGCTGCCTGTAAGGTTGGCACGGCGAAATTTTGCGCCCGTCAAATCAGCATTCATCAGGTTTGCATCGGACAAATTAGCACGGCGTAAATCACAATTTTGCATATTACACTCGCTAAGATTTGCTCCGCTCAAATTGGCTTCGCGGAAATTGCAGCCGGATAAGTCTGCACCTGAAAGGTCAATATCTCTTAAGTCTGCATTTGAAAAGTCTTGCCCTGATAATGATTTTCCTTCGCGTGCGGCTTGTTGTGCTGTATTGGCATCCATGGCGCTTTAACCTCCAGTACTTTGGTATGATATGATGTTAAAGATGGCGATGGTACGCTTTAACGTGCTTCAATCAAGTGTGAAGCCTTTCGATTGCGATTGTATGCGTATATGCCTATGCTGCGCATCATTTCAGATTTGTTGAATGTGAAGTTTAGGAGTGGTTATGTCTTTAAAAATTGCTGTGTTGCCGGGTGACGGCATTGGCCCTGAGATTGTGAACGAGGCACTTAAAGTCTTGGAAGTATTGAATCACAAATTTGATTTGGATGCGACATGGCAGGAAGCAAGCATTGGCGGCGCTGGCTTTGAGGCAGAAAAAGACCCTTATCCAGCGAGCACACAAGTGCTTGTCAAAGGTTCGGATGCAGTGCTTTTGGGTGCTGTAGGTGGCCCTCAATGGGAAGCTTTGGATAAACCGCTTCGCCCTGAAGCAGGGTTGTTGAGAATCCGCGAAGATTTGGGTTTGTATGCCAATTATCGCCCGACCAAAGTGTTTGACCAATTGCTAGGTGCATCAACCTTAAAGCCCGAAGTGGTGCAGGGCGTAGATATTTTAGTGGTGCGTGAATTGGTATCGGGCATTTATTTTGGGCAACCACGGGGCTTTGAAGAATATGAAGGCGAGCGTTGTGGCTTTAATACCATGCGCTACCGTGAATCTGAAGTGCGCCGTATTGCACGCAAAGCTTTTGAAGCAGCGCGTTTGCGCTCGAATAAAGTGTGTAGTGTTGAAAAAGCCAATGTGTTGGAAGTATCTGAATTGTGGCGTGAGATTGTAACCCAAGTACATCAGGCGGAATACTCAGATGTGGAGCTGTCGCATATGTATGTGGATAATGCGGCTATGCAACTGATTCGCAATCCCAAGCAATTTGATGTGATTGTAACGGGTAATTTATTTGGTGATATTTTATCCGATGAAGCATCCATGCTCACAGGTTCGATTGGTATGCTTCCTTCAGCTTCGATTGGCGAAGATTTTGCCATGTATGAGCCGATTCATGGCTCTGCCCCTGATATTGCGGGGCAAGATAAGGCCAACCCACTGGCGACGATTTTATCGGTGGCGATGATGCTGCGCTTTTCACTGAATCGTGCGGATTTGGCAGAGAAGGTGGAGTGGGCTGTGGAAAACACTTTGAATGCAGGTGTGCGCACCGTAGATTTGGCAGATGGAGAAGCATTTGTGTCATGCTCAGCGATGGGTGATGCAGTATGCTCAGCATTGGAGGCTTTGGCATCATGAATTTAGAACGCTTTTTACCTGAGAAAGAAGATGGTTATGTGGTAGCGGTTGTGGGCGCAACGGGCGCTGTGGGTCAAGTGATGTTGGAAATTTTGGAAGAGCGGAAGTTTCCCGTGGCAAAAGTGATACCCGTCGCATCCAGCCGAAGCGCTGGCTCTACGGTGAGCTTTCAAGGCAAGGATGTGGTGGTGCAAGATTTGGCTACATTTGACCCTGAAGGTGTCGATATTGCTTTGTTTTCAGCAGGTGGGGGTACTTCAAAAGAATATGCGCCTAAGTTTGCAGAAGCAGGCTGTTATGTGGTGGATAATTCCAGTGCATGGCGTATGGATGAGGATATTGCTTTGGTGGTGCCGGAAGTGAACCCCGAAGCTTTGGAAATGGCGCGGTATAATCGCATTATTGCCAATCCAAACTGCTCAACCATTCAAATGGTGGTGGCGCTTAAACCTTTGCATGATGCTGTGCCGATTGAGCGGGTGAACGTATCGACCTATCAGGCGGTATCGGGTGCTGGCGGCGTGGCTATTGAAGAATTAGCCAAGCAAACAGGAGCGCTGCTCAATGGGCAAAGCGCTGAAGTGGAGGTGTTTCCTGCGCGGATTGCATTCAATGTGATTCCGCAGATTGACGTTTTCATGGAAGACGGCTATACCAAAGAAGAACGGAAAATGATGGATGAAACCGTTAAAATTATGGGTGCAGATATTGCAGTGACTGCGACTACAGTGCGTGTACCTGTGTTTTACGGTCATTCCGAAGCGGTCAATATCACTTTTGCGGGTGATATGGATGCAGATAGGGCGAGAGACCTGCTTGCCGATGCTGATGGTATATGCGTTGTGGATGATCCTGCAACTGAAGATTATGCCATGCCATCGGAAGCTGCGGGCTCAGATCCTGTGTGGATTAGCCGCATACGAAATGACAATTCTTTCAGAAATTCCTTGCACTTATGGGTCGTGGCCGATAATGTGCGTAAAGGCGCGGCTCTAAATGCAGTGC
>JALUHL010000064.1 GCA_027053695.1 Ghiorsea sp. | reverse complement strand
GTACACACGATAGTTATTTTCAGGGCATCGCTCGGCAACCATAGTACCGTTATTGTCCCAGCGGCGTAGTGTTTCTTTGGAAACACTTAATATATCAGCGACTTGAGCAATAGAATAATAATCTTTATTTGATGTTTCCATATTGTAAACCTTGGTTATGGTTACCAACAATATGGCTTGTTAGGACAATGTCAAACCTTAGTTATGGTTACTCATTTTTTGTATCATTTCACTTTCAGATAATTCACGAATAACTTCTTGAAACTCACTGCTATAATCAGCTTCAATGGCAACGGAACCAATAGCACCAATTAAATCTTGATAGAAATGTTCATCACCCGTAAGCCTATGCCAAAAATCCTGACCGATATGCACTGGAAAATCATACTGCGATGTAATGCGTTTATAATGGCTACTTAATTGCTCGGGTTCACCATAAATAACACCTACAATCATATCTTCACGGTTAATACGTTGATTATTGGTTCGTGCCAGGTTAATCACACCTTTAAAATGTCCCGCAATGCTTTCAACATCATCTTTATTTATCGTGTTTGGGCCTGATTTGAGTTGGCAGTATTTTTTGTAGCCATCTATTTGGTCAGTAAATTCAATATCTATACCATTGGTTGTACTACCAAATGCGCCAAGTACATCATTGGTAAACTGTTGAATACCATTGCCAAAAGTAGTTGAAATAGAAGTGCCTAAAACACGAGGGAATAATAAAGCCTTCGCGATACTTTCAGGTTTTGAGTTGCCAGTAAGGAAATTTGCAAGATAAACTGCCGTAAATGGATTAATATTAAATTCTTTAGGGTTAGTTAATTTTTCTGTGTTTACAATATGATTTGTTGCAACTGTTTCTTGAAACCATTGCTTTGCACTTTCTAATATCTTTTGCTTATCCACAGTAACTTTTCCCCTATTCTAATAACTTATTTACAGTTCCTAATGCCTCTTTAAGTTTGGTAGGTTCAGTGCCACCAGCCATTGCCATATCAGGTTTTCCACCACCTTTTCCGCCGCAAATCGTAGCAACTTCACGCACGATATTGCCTGCATTGTATGTGCCGACTAAATCTTTGGTCACACCTGCAACGAGTTGCACTTTTTCGCCTTTGATTTGACCGAATACAATTACACCTGATTTCAACTTACCCTTAGCTTTATCCATAAAGTCGCGCATATCTGCTACGTCTTTGACTTCGGCGGTGAGTAATTTAACGCCATTCACATCTTTGGCTGTGCCAATGAGTTCATCCAAAATACCAGTAGAGGCTTTGGCTTTCACCGATTGCCGCTCTTTTTCTGCATCTTTAAGCTTACCCTGCAAGGTTACGACTGCATCCACCACTTCATTCGGGCGCACTTTTACTTGGCTAGCGGCTGCATTCAAGCTATCAGCATCAGCTACAAACGATTCATAAGCTGCTTTGCCTGTTAATGCCTCAATACGGCGCACACCTGCGGCAATACCTGCTTCAGAAACAATACGGAATACACCAATGTCACCTGTGCGCTGCACATGCGTACCACCACAAAGCTCAGTAGAGAAACCAGCAGATACCACACGCACTTCATCGCCATATTTTTCGCCAAACAATGCCATCGCACCACTTGCCACAGCTTCATCTTGGGTCATGAGCTTGGTTTCTACGTTATCATTTGCCCAAATGCCTTCATTAACACGCGCTTCAATGGTTTTCTTCTCTTCATCGGATACAGGCTGGTGATGGCTAAAATCAAACCTTAATCGTTCATCGGTCACCAAAGAACCTGCTTGTTTGACATGCTCACCCAATACATCACGCAATACAGCATGCATCAAATGGGTGGCTGTATGGTTGCGAGCAATCGCATCACGGCGCTCGCCTTGCACCTCAAATGTCGCCGTATCACCAACTTTAAACGAACCTTTCACCACTTTACCCACGTGTACAAATAAGTCGGACAATACTTTTTTAGTATCGGTAACCAAAAACTCCGCATCTTTATTGCGAATCATGCCTGTATCCCCTGTTTGACCACCTGATTCAGCATAAAATGGCGTTTGGTTGGCAATCAACCATACTTCATCGCCTTGTTTCGCTGTATCAATAGCTTTATCGCCTTGAATCAAACCTGTAATCACGCCCTCTACTGTAAGTGTGGTGTAGCCCAAAAATTCTGTCGCCCCATGCTTCTCGCGAATCTCAAATACGGCTTTCGGCAAAGCCGCTTCGCCCGAACCACCCCATGCCGCCCTTGCGCGTTCACGCTGCTCTTGCATACAAGCTTCAAAGCCATCCATATCCAATGTGATGTTTTGACCTTTGAGAATATCAGCAGTTAAATCAGTCGGAAAACCATAAGTGTCATACAAGGTAAATAGTGTTTTGCCAGGAATCGTGCCACCTTCACCTGCATCGGCTACGGCCTGCTCAACCAGCTTCAAACCTTTATCCAAGGTTTTGATAAAGCGCTCTTCTTCAATGCGAATCACTTGCTCGATATTGGCTTGCGCTTCTTTAAGTTCGGTAAAATGCTCACCCATTTCATCGACCAATGCGGGTACGAGTTTATAGATAAAAGCCTCTTTCATGCCCAACAAACGCCCATGACGGCAAGCTCTACGCAAAATACGACGCAACACAAAACCACGCCCTTCATTGGATGGCAATACACCATCAGCCAATAAAAAAGATACCGAACGCAAATGATCCGCCAATACACGCAAAGACACATCCTGCTCATCGCTATCACCAAGCTTGATGCCAGTTACTTGAGAGGCTGCTGCAATCAGGTTTTGAAACAAATCAATGCTGTAATTGTCATGCGTACCTTGAAGCACGGCCGCCATACGTTCCAGACCCATGCCTGTATCCACGGATGGTTTGGGTAATGGATTTAATGTGCCTTCGGCATCTCTATCGTATTGCATAAATACAAGGTTCCAAATTTCCACAAATCTGTCGCCATCTTCTTCAGGTGTACCCGGAGGGCCACCCCAAACATGCTCGCCATGGTCATAAAAAATCTCTGAACAAGGGCCGCAAGGGCCAGTATCGCCCATACTCCAGAAGTTATCCTTAGCGCCAATTCTGGCGATTCTATCTGTGGGTACGCCGACTTCTTTTGCCCAAATATCATAAGCTTCATCATCCTCTTCAAAGACGGTGACAAATAAACGTTCTTTATCGAGCCCCATTTCAACAGTGAGAAATTCCCAAGCAAAAGCAATGGCATCATGCTTGAAATAATCGCCAAACGAGAAATTGCCTAACATTTCAAAGAAGGTGTGGTGGCGAGAGGTATGCCCTACATTTTCTAAATCATTGTGCTTGCCGCCCGCCCGCACGCATTTTTGGCTGGATGTGGCGCGAACATAAGGGCGAGTTTCATCTCCCAAAAACACATGCTTAAATGGAGCCATACCTGCATTGGTAAACATCAATGTAGGGTCACCATGCGGCACCAAAGAGCTTGACTCAACAGCCGTATGCCCTTTGCTTTCAAAGTAACCTAGGAACTTCTTCCTGATTTCTGATGTTTTCATCGTTTACTCATCCTCATTATTCTCCGCATCATTCATCACCTGCAAAATGATATTCAAATCATAACCTTTATTTTGCAGGTAACGCATTTGCCGTTGCCAAAGTCGTTTATCTTGTTTGTACAATCGCATGGGGTCGCGTTTATCCAAGATATCCTTACACGCTGCCCATGCATCAAAACTTTGTTCTGCTGCTTCAAGCGCAAGCTTTAAGGCTTGAGCTTCTGCGCCCCTTTGCTTGGCTTTTTGCGCTGCAAACCAAGGCGTTTCCCCTTTCTTTAAGCGTGAGCGAAGAAAAGTCTCTACATAGCGTGCTTCGCTCAAATAATCATATTGTTTTAGCTCTTCAATCACACCGTCAATGATGATGTCATCATAAGCTTTTGTTTTTAATTTCTCGCGTAATTCATGCTCGTTATGCTCACGAATACCCAAGATACGAACAGCAGATTTATAGGCTTCCTGCTGCTCTTTTTTGACAGCATCAGTCTTCTGAGGCACTCGGCGCTTCAGCTTTTACAGATGCTTCGGGTAAACCCAATTCTTCGCGGACTTTGCCTTCAATATCACCCAGCATATCAGGATGGTCTTTCAAATATTGAATCGCATTATCACGACCTTGACCAATACGCTCAGTGCCTACCGCATACCAAGCCCCGCTTTTCTTCACATGCCCATATTCTACGCCCATATCGACCACTTCACCGACATGAGATACACCTTCACCATACATAATGCTGAATTTCGCAAGCTTGAATGGTGGTGCCATTTTGTTTTTAACTACTTTTACCTTGGTATCATTACCCAATACATCTTCGCCTTTTTTGATGGCTCCCGTACGGCGCACATCTAAACGAACGGATGCATAAAATTTCAATGCATTACCACCTGTTGTGGTTTCAGGGTTGCCAAACATCACGCCAATTTTCATACGAAGTTGGTTGATAAAAATCACGGTGGTATTGGTGCGCGAAATAGCCGATGTAAGCTTACGCAATGCTTGCGACATCAATCTTGCTTGCAAGCCCATATGCGAATCACCCATATCACCATCAAGCTCAGCGCGT
>JALUHL010000063.1 GCA_027053695.1 Ghiorsea sp. | reverse complement strand
TGGCGCGTGTATTTAAAGCTTTGAAAGCGTTAGAGCATGTTAGCAGGGTTCGCCGCCATCATCCTGAAGGTTTGGGTAGCCATGCGGTGAAACATCGTTTTGGTTCCATGTTGCAAAGCGTGGCATCGCTTGGGCAAACGCTAACCAAACCCTTCAAGAAGAGAGACAAGAAAAGAGATGCGAAGAAAGATACGAATAAAGTAAAGGATAAAATACCATGACATTACAAGCCATACACACCGAAGACGCACCCAAAGCAGTGGGCGCATATAGCCAAGCCATCCAATGCGGGAATATGCTATACACATCAGGGCAAATTGGCTTAAACCCAGCTACGGGTGAAATGGTGGCAGATGATGTGGCTAGCCAAGCTGAGCAAGTGGTGAAAAATTTAACGGCTGTGATTCATGAAGCAGGCGGCAGCTTAAATCAAATTGTGAAAGTAACCATTTTTCTTGAAGATATGGCTGATTTTGCAGTGGTGAATCAAATCTATGCCAATTGGCTAGGCGAGCATAAACCTGCGCGTTCTACCGTTGCTGTTGCGGCACTTCCTTTAGCAGCAAAAGTAGAGATGGATTGCGTGGTTGCTGTTGGATAAATTATTTTTACAGG
Organism: Ghiorsea sp.; assembly: GCA_027053695.1. Taxonomy (GTDB): domain Bacteria; phylum Pseudomonadota; class Zetaproteobacteria; order Mariprofundales; family Mariprofundaceae; genus Ghiorsea. The sequence goes on along the minus strand of JALUHL010000063.1, from coordinate 4,013 downwards.
CTAGCTCATGATGATTGAGAGCACCGCAACCTCAGCATTTATTATTGCTGTATTGATTGCTGTGGCTGCACAGTTGGTTGCGTCTAGGCTGAAATTCCCGCCCATTATTATTTGGCTAGCGGCAGGTATGCTGCTGGGCTCTTATGGTTTAAATGTAATTCATGCGCATTTGCTTGAAGGCGCGCTGCATACGATTATTGAGCTTGGTTTGGCGGTGATTCTTTTTGAAGGCGGACTAAACCTTAATCTCAAAACATTAAAAGAGCATGGTTGGACAGTAGGTCGATTGGTGATTATCGCACCCATACTCACCATGCTGATTGGTGGTGCTACAGTGCACGTTTTGATGGGCATGGATTGGCCGATTTCATTATTGTTTGGTTCATTGGTTGCCGTGGGCGGGCCAACTGTGATTACACCTATTGTGCGGCAAGTACGCTTGGATAGGGCTGTCAGCCATATTCTTACAGGTGAAGCCATGTTGGTGGATGCTGTGGGTGCGATTCTTGCCATTGTTATGCTGCAAATTGTGCTGCTGCCTGAACTGGATGCCTTGCATAGCTTCCAAGAAATTATGATTAAGTTTGTTGTGGGTGCTTTTTTGGGTGGGCTGGGCGGTTGGCTGCTCGGGCTTGCATTGCGCCACCATCTTGCAGAAGGCTTGGAATTGCGTTCGGTAATGAGCTTGGCTGTAGCTTGGGGCATATTCTTGCTTGCTGACCAAATCAGCTCGCAAGCGGGGCTTTTGGCGGTATTGGTTTCAGGTGCGGTTTTGCAGCGTATGGATATATCGGATTTACAAAATCTCAAACATTTCAAAGGCAGCTTATCCATGCTGCTGATTTCTATGCTGTTTGTGCTTCTGGCAGCCAATTTAGACATACAAAAAATGGAAGCATGGCTTTGGCAGGGTTTACTTATTTTCGTCGTGTTGGCTGTTGTGGTGCGTCCGCTTGGTGTTTGGTTATCCACGGTGGGAAGCCAGCTCAATAAACAACAAATAACCTTTCTTGCTTTGATGGCACCGCGCGGCGTGGTGGCTGCGGGTGTGACTTCATTATTCTCCATTATTTTACTTGCGGCAGGCAACCCTCATGCGGAAACACTGCTGGCTTTGGTGTATATCATTATTATTGTTTCTGTATTTATCTATAGCTTTTTGGCCAAGCCACTGAGCCAATGGTTACACGTTGAAGGGGGAAGTGACCGTTCAGTGTTGATTGTGGGTGGCGGGCAAGTCGGGGCGGAGCTTGGGCGTCTATTAAGCGAAGATAGGGAAGTACGCTTTTTGGATATGAATGGGCAAGTGGTGTCGCATTTGAAACAAGCAGGTTTTGAAGCTGTGCGCGGTAATGCTTTAGACCCCTTATATATGGAAATTATTCATGCTGAGGAAATTGATACGGTGATTGTGATGACGGGCTCATCCGACCATAACCTGCACATTGCTCGCCTAGCTTATGATATGTTTCATATTCATGATGTGTATGTGACTTTGGAAGAGGGAGATGAGAAAAAATACAGTAGCTTGATGCATCAGCTGCAAGCCAAACGCCTCTTTGCCAAGCCTTATACCTTCAGTTATTGGCATGACCAAGCCACGCGTAAGCGTTTAGTGTATGATACCAAAACGGTGGATGAAGCATCGAATTTGGCAGGTTTGAAGATGAAAGATGTGCGTATTCCTAGTGGTGTGCAGCCTTTGGCTGTGGTGCGTGAAGGGTTGTCGCATATTGTGCATGATGATTTGGAGCTAATGTTGGGTGATGAAATCTATGCCTTGCTCAGACCTGAACGTATGAAAGAAGGGCAACCTATGCTGGAAGCAAAACCAGAGCCTAAAGTCGAGCAAGAACCAGAGCAAAAATCAGATTCCAAGCCAGAAACCAGTTAAAGCATGACTTTGCAAACGCGCTTTGCACCCTCGCCAACAGGGCTTTTGCACCTGGGTAATATCTATTCTGCACTGCAATGCCAAGCTTGGGCGAAAGCTAACCATGCAAGACTACTGCTGCGGATTGAAGATATTGATTTTACCCGTTGTAAACCTGAACTAGCCGAGCAAATGATAGATGATTTGCACTGGATGGGCATAAGCTTTGATGGGCAAGTGGTTTATCAAAGTCAGCGCCTTGATTTATATCAGCAAGCATTAGAAACCTTAATTGCTATGGATGTGCTTTACCCATGCTTTTGCACACGCAAGCAAGTGAGTGAGCGCACGACTAACCGCAAGTTGTCAGCATTAGATAGCTACCCTCAAACTTGCCTTACGCTGAATAAAAAGGAGCAAGCCTTTCGCAAACAACATGAAGCTTTCTCATGGCGTTTAAACAGCAAGAAAGTCCAACATATATTGGGTAAAGGTTTATATTGGTTGGATGCAGATGGCATCAAGCATGGCTTTGATGTGGTGCGTGATATGGGTGATGTGATTATTGGGCGCAAAGATATTCATTTCAGTTATCACTTGGCGGTTGTGGTCGATGATGCGGCGCAAAACATCAGCCATGTGATTCGCGGGGAAGATTTGCGTAGCTCTACGCCTGTGCATCGCGTGTTACAATTGCTTCTGGGCTATGATTCCCCTGTCTATTTGCATCATGCTTTGATTTATGATGAAGCAGGGCAAAGGCTCGCCAAAACAAAACAATCACCCACACTTTTATTCTTGCGAGAACAGGGTTTTTCGCCGAGAGATGTTCTTGGCTTACTTGAAAAAGTGAGCGAGTCTAACTGACATCATCCACATCTTCACCCGCAAGAATGCGAGCGGCTGCTTCATGATCCACATGGCGAATATCATGGCCTTTCTCCATATAAATCACCATTTCAGCGATATTGGTCGCATGATCGGAAATACGTTCAAGGTTTTTAGCCACATTCGATAGAATAATGGATGAAGTGATAGCATGAGAATCTTCCATCATATAAGTGAGCATTTCGCGATACATCCGTTTGTATAACACATCAATGCCAGCATCTTTCTCAATCACAGTCATCGCCAACTCAATATCACCGCGAGAAAACGCATCCAAAGCGCGGTTGACTTGGCGTTGCACTTTTTCTGACATGATATCCAAGTTAGAAAATACGCGTGGCGGATTTTTCAGTGAGTAAAGTGTGCCTTTGGCAATGCCTGTTGCCAAATCGCCCATACGCTCTAAATCGGTAACGAGTTTGATAATACCCATGATAAAGCGCAAATCACCCGCTGCAGGTTGCCTGCGCACCAACATAGCCCGTGTCATTTCATCGCACTGCACTTCCAAGGCATTGATGGCTCTATCTCGGTCTAGTGTTTTGTTGGCTAGTTTTTCATCCTGCTCCAGCATAGATTTCACAGCATTGCCTATAGCGCGCTCTACCAAGCCACCCATGACCAGAATGTGTTGTTTTAATTCATCCAGTTCTTCATCAAACCGTTTCATTGTATGTTGCATAGTGTGCTCCTTAACCGAATCGACCAGTGATATAGTCTTCAGTTTGTTGTTGTTGGGGCTGGCTAAAGAGAGATGAGGTTTCACCAAATTCAATTAAATTACCCATATAAAAGAATGCGGTGTTGTCAGATACTCGAGCAGCTTGTTGCATATTATGTGTCACCATAATAATGGTAAAGTCTTGTTTAAGCTCATCAATGAGCTCTTCAATTTTTGCTGTAGCGATAGGGTCAAGTGCAGAGCATGGCTCATCCATTAAAATAACATCAGGTTTAACAGCGATTGTACGAGCAATACAAAGACGCTGTTGTTGACCACCTGAAAGGGCAGTACCTGGTTCATGCAGTTTATCTTTGACTTCATCCCAAATACTGGCTCTACGTAATGCTGTTTCTACAAGCTCATCCATACCTTGTTTATCCACCATGCCGTGAATTTGTGGCGCATAAATAATGTTTTCATAGATGCTTTTAGGGAAAGGATTAGGTTTTTGGAATACCATACCAACATTGGCACGAAGCTGAACAACATCAACATCTGGCGCATATATATCTTTACTATCTAAGACAA
>JALUHL010000062.1 GCA_027053695.1 Ghiorsea sp. | reverse complement strand
CTTTGGCTAACTTTTCTCGATTGGGCTTTTGTACTTTTAAATCATCCAAGGTCAAAGGAAGTGGCGTTTTCTCATTCAGTGCCACCAACTGATACGAAAGCCGCGCATCATCCGCAAATTCAATCAGGTTTTCACGGCGTTTCTTCTGCTTAATTTCATGAGCATGGCTTAAAATACCTTCCAAATCACCATAGGTATTGATTAACTCCAATGCAGTTTTTGGGCCAATGCCTGGCACACCAGGAATATTATCTGCAGAATCCCCTGCAAGCGCGAGCAAGTCTTGAACCTTTGCAGGCTCCACGCCCCACTTTTCTTTAACCTCATCAATACCATATTCTTTACGCCGCATGGTATCCAGCATCCAAATCTTATCACCCACCAACTGCATCAAATCTTTATCCGTGGATACAATGGTCACATCCCAACCTTTGGCTTCGGCTTGGCGAGCCAACGTCGCAATCACATCATCGGCTTCATAGTTTTGCACACAAATGCGCGCAAAGTTAAAAGCATCGGTCACTTCATAAACATAATCCCATTGTGCTGCCAAATCTTCTGGCATGGGCGGTCGGTGCGCCTTGTATTCTGCATACATTTCATTGCGGAATGTTCCGCCCTTGGGATCAAACACCACCGCGACATGGGTTGGGCTCAAATCTTTAAGAATAGAGCGCACCATTTGCACATAGCCAAACACAGCATTGGTAGGTTGCCCTTTAGAGTTGCTTAAATTGTGTTTTACAGCGTGGAAAGCACGAAAAACATAGTTGGGACCATCGATAAGAACTAAATGCGGCATAAACGATTCCTTGCATAAAAAAGTGTAGCCATGATGAATAGATATATGAAATCGTCAAACTTTAAACCAGTAAAGCTTGCTCCAACTGCAATAATTTCTTCTTAGCAGCCAAACCACCAGCATACCCGACCAAGGAATCATCCGAACCTATGATTCTATGACAGGGAATCATGATGGATATTGCATTCGCCCCATTGGCAGAAGCCACAGCACGCACAGCTTTTTCATTGCTTATGCTCTGCGATAGCTCCAAGTATGACGCTGTCGTGCCATAAGGTATATTGATTAAGCCTTGCCACACTTGCTTTTGAAAATCTGTACCCACCATCAACAGCGGTATATCAAAGTTTTTTCGCTCACGATGAAAGTATTCATCCAATTGCGTTCGTGTTTGCTCAAGCACAGGACTGTCTTGCTCCACATACTCAGCCTTTAACCCTTGTTGCAAACGACTATCAATACCACTGCGCATTTTTCTGTATCGCCAATCCGCTAGACATAATTTATCTGCATAAGCACCCAATATGATTTCACCTACAGGTGTCTTAACATATTGTATTTCAATGTGCTTTATATAACTTGTTTGATGATTACTTAAAGTATTAACTTAACAAACTTCCTTCATTTTCTTAATGAACCTATCAGCGTAAGGTGAAGCACTCTTAACTTTATCAGGACATATTCTACCTAAAATTTGAAATGAATGCTTTCCTTTACCATACTCACCTTTTCTACTTTTCTTGGATGCTTTGGAAAGTGCAGAATATAGGTCTTTCTTACTTATCTTTTCAATATTATTCTGTTTAGGCAAATCATTTTCATTAAAGCCAGAGCCAAAGTAATCAGCCAGTACCACTTTATCTGCCATAAACCATGCTTCCATACATTCTACCATAAAGTGTAGTTCATCATCATTCGTTCCTATTGGTTTTTCCCATCCATCCCCTTCCCTGTTTTTCACATGATTCCATGGCTCTGGGTGATCCGCGACTGGTGCTTCACTATCTACAAGTAATATGGCCTTTCTTCCTTGTTTTATAGCTGTGCAAAAATCACCATACGCCGAGTTTCTAGAGCCACACGCCACAACCCTAGGCATTTTCCCTTTCAATCCTGCTTTTTCCAAAAATTGAGCAAACCCTTTTCTACACTCTGTAGCCAAAGCCCCTTTCGCTCCACCTTCAACATACAAAGTAATACTCACCAGCGATTACCCCCAATTTCACCTCGACGCCATAGTTCACCCAAAGCATATTTTTCAAGCCAAACTTTGAGGGTATTAGGATCAAGCCGTTGAATTGAAGTCGCTCCATCTTTTTTTTCACAAACCAATACAGACTCAGCGGTATCGGATAAGGCATCTACCAGCGTCTCTGAATGCGTAGTCACAATTAACTGCGTTCTATGTGAGGCATCAATAAGAAGTTCCGCCAAATGCGAAAGAACATCTGGATGCAACCCAAGTTCTGGTTCTTCTATGCATATCAATTTCGGTGGTTTTGGGTGGCATAGCACTGCCAACAAACTCAAATAGCGTAATGTACCATCAGACAATCGCGTGGCTGGTATCGTCATACCATTTTCTTCAATAACAACTTGTACATGACCTACATCAATATTCACCCCAAAATCTGTAATCCCTTCATACAAAGTTTGAAGGTAATCGAGAAGCTTCCTCTTCGCATCGGGAAATTGACCAAAACTGTTTAAAATCAAACCAAGATTCCCAGCATTCTCTTCCAAGAAATCATTTCTCTCATCCGCTTTATGTGGTTTTCTTGGAGAGGCATCACGACCAAATGTCCATTCTCTAAAAATTTTTATTTTCCTATAAGTCTCACCTAGCCATGTAATTTCAGGATAAATATCAGGATCTTTTCTTTGAGATAGAATGGATTGTTCAGGGTCAACATCCTCTCTTTTTAGAGTTCTATTGCGCTCCTCTCCATGAACACTCAACACTGGATGATTATTTTCATACTTATAAAAGAAAAAAGGCCGGTTGTTCTTTTGGATTGGTGACTCGTTCTCAATTTTTTCATCAATCAATGAAAAACGACTCCCTTCAGCAGTGAATTCTAGACCATGCCGTAAATTTTTTGGACCGTTTGAATAGCCAAGCACTACTTCCACTTGAGCAGGTGCCGCTGGATCGTCTTTTCTAAGCCAATCAATAACTCCGCCACCAGCTCTGACAATTTCAGCCAAATCTTTTGGGGCGGCTTGTAATAATGAAATAACGTCTATAAAATTAGACTTCCCAACACCGTTTGGACCAATCAACACATTTAACGGTTTTAACTTCAAATCCACACCATCTGAATCAAAACTGAGAATATTTTTTATCTTAATTGATTCAATCATCACTAACTCCTAATCAGACGAGGTTCAACTATCTAGCACCCTACGCACAGCACCTTCAGTAGCATCAATGGTGATTGGTGTTGCAATGCCTTTCATCGCTGTGTCAGGGTCTTTAAGACCATTGCCTGTAAGCGTACAAACAATCTTGTCACCTGCTTTGAAATAACCTGCATTATTTAATTTGATAATGCCCGCTACCGATGCTGCAGATGCAGGCTCACAGAACACGCCTTCAAGAGAAGCTAACATATCGTATGCTTGCAAGATTTCTTTATCCGTTACTGCATCGATCACCCCACCCGATTCATCACGCGCAGCTTCAGCTTGCTGCCATGACGCAGGTTTACCAATACGAATCGCAGTAGCAATGGTTTCTGGATTTTCAACAGGCACACCGTTCACGATGGGTGCAGCGCCTGCAGCTTGGAAACCGAGCATTTTAGGCAAAGATTTAGAAATACGGTGTTCTTTGTATTCCTTATAACCTTTCCAATATGCCGTGATATTGCCTGCATTACCCACGGGAAGTGCATGAAAATCTGGCGCGAAACCAAGCTCATCAATAATTTCAAATGCACCTGTTTTCTGCCCTTCAATGCGATAAGGGTTCACAGAGTTGACCAAAGAAATCGAACCATCCGCAGAAATATCGCGCACGATTTGCAAAGCATCATCAAAATTGCCTTTGATTTGAATCACTTTCGCGCCATAACGCATACCTTGGCTCATTTTACCCAAAGCAATCTTACCATCAGGGATAAGCACATAAGCTTCCATACCTGAGTTGGCTGCATAGGCAGCTGCCGATGCCGAAGTATTACCCGTCGATGCGCAAATAATTTTGCGCGAGCCTGCATTGTAAGCTTGGGTGACTGCCATGGTCATGCCACGGTCTTTAAACGAACCTGTAGGGTTCAAGCCTTCAAACTTAAGGAATATTTGTAATTCAGGATTAATTGCATTACGCAAGTTGTGCGATTCATGCAATGGTGTATTGCCTTCATAAAGCGTGATAATGGCATCGTCCTTGGCGATTGGTAAAAATGCGCGGTAGCGGTCGATGATTCCTTGGTAATGTGGCATGAAATAATCCTTAATCCATCAATAAAGTGAGCTCAATTATGCTACCAAATATAGCAACGGCAAGCTTTGCTATGATTACGCTTGCGGATACCCCACCGATTCGCTTTCTTTGGGTATCCTGCTTGGGGAAAAAGCATCCATATTTATATTGGGTTGCGAGCCACATATCCAATCTGCCATCACCTTGGCTGTAATCGGCGCAAGGGCTACACCATTGCGATAATGCCCAGTTGCCACCCACAATCCTTGCTTGGATGACACTTCACCCAGAAATGGTAAGCCATCAGGGCTACCTGGTCTAAAACCCATCCATTGCTGCTCAACTTGTGCATGCTTTAAGCCTGGTATTAATCGTTGTGTTGCTGCTAGCAGTTCAGCTAGTGCCTCAACAGTATTG
>JALUHL010000061.1 GCA_027053695.1 Ghiorsea sp. | reverse complement strand
AAAAAATACCTCTAAGAACCTTTAAATAATAAGATTTGCTACGCATCAAATCATGTCTTCTTACACAATTGATACCAGACAATCTACACCATTAAAATGAAAAAGGCCTGTGTTTATCAGGCCTTTTGCACAAAACCTTACACTATTGTCTTAGGTGGTTACTAAAATGGAATATCATCATCCACAGGTGCTGCATTAAAATCAGGCTGTTCTGCAAATGGGTCATTGCTTTTAGCTGGTGCTTGTTGCTGCTTTTGCCCACCGCCTTGATAACCACCACCCGATTGTCCGCCGCCATCATTGCGGCCACCAATCAAGTCAAGTTTATCCACGGAAACTTCAACCGAAGTACGCTTCACACCTTCTTTGTCATCATATTCACGAACCCTAAGCTCGCCAGAAATCGCCACTTGTGTGCCTTGCTTTAAGTATTGTGGCAAACCGCCTTCCGCACGCTTACCAAACAATGATGCGCGAATCCAGTTGGTGCCTTTATTATCACCAAAGCCATAATCAACTGCTACGGTAAATGAACAAATCGCCATCCCGCTTTGTGTGAATCGTTGCTCGCAATCTCGCGCCAAACGTCCTGTAAAACTATATACATTCATACCCTTCTCCTCTTACTTATCTTATACGCTACGTTCTATATTCTGCATTAATTTCAATGTATTCATGGGTTAAATCACCCGTCCAAACCTTGGCTGATGCATCACCCAAACCTATATCCACAAACAGTGTAAACTCCTGCTGTGAGAACACCTTCATCCCCATCTCATCCTTATAATCAGGGTGTAAGTTACCATGTTCTAAAATCAATACATCATCGGCTCTTAAGCTGACCTTATCCGGTTGAATTGGTGCATCGCTATTGCCAATGGCCATCAATATTCTGCCCCAATTCGCATCAGAGCCTGCAAATGCTGTTTTCACCAACGGAGACACAGCAATCGTACGCCCTAATGTTCGCGCTTGCGTTTCATTTTCGGCACCAGTCACTTCAATAGTGACAAACTTGGTTACCCCTTCACCATCACGCACAATCAATTGCGCCAATTCAATGGCAACATCCTGCAAAGCTTGCTCAAAATCAGATGTATCATTTAATTCCGTATCACCCAAACCTAACCCCGATGATAAAAGGTAAACCGTATCATTGGTTGATGTGTCCCCATCCACAGAAATACTATTGAATGAACGGTCTGCAATCGGTGACAATATCGCTTGTAATTTTTCAGCCGAAATAGGTGCATCGGTTGCAATAAAGCCAAGCATAGTCGCCATATTCGGGTGAATCATGCCGCTGCCTTTGGATACGCCTGTGATGGTATATGTTTTGCCGTTTTGCTCAAACTGACGCGATGCAAACTTGGCAAAGGTATCTGTGGTGCGAATCGCTTCGGCAGCCTGCACCCAATTATCTTCTGCTAATGATTCCGCCGCTTGATGTATAGTAGAAGCAATGCGTTCAATCGGGAATGGTTCGCCAATCACACCTGTCGATGCAGACAACACTTGGCTTGCAGCAACACCCGCGGCTTGCGCCCCTAAATCAATCAGTTGCTGCGACCAAACCCGCTCCATCTCACCCACACCAGCATTGGCATTGCCAGCATTGGCAACAATGGCTCGGATATTTGTGGCATGCTTTCGTACGGTTTGTTCGCCCAAGTCCACGCATGCCGCACGAAAAGTGTTTTGCGTAAACACTGCTGCCGCTTGCGCTGGCACATCAGCCACAATCAAGGTTAAATCTTGGCGTTTACCCTTCAAATCCGCTGATTTCACACCACACGATGCCGAACCCACCCGAAAACCGGTAACAGCTAAAGGTTTGCTCAAAGGCTTAGACAAAACAGGCATCTTTAACTTTTCTTACCATGACATTGTTTATATTTTTTACCCGAACCACATGGGCAAGGGTCGTTGCGCCCAATTTTTTCACCCTTACGCTGATATGTTTCCACCGCAGCCTCAGGTTCTTTCGCCTGCACATTGTATGTGATGCGCTCGGGTTCAGGCTCTGGCTCAGGGTCTTGCACTTCAACGCGGAACAATGAAAGAATCGCTTCCTCACGAATTTTACCCAACATCGCACTAAACAAAGCAAAAGACTCATGCTTGTATTCTTGAATCGGATTTTTCTGCGCATAACCACGCAAGCCCACGCTTTGACGCAAATGATCCATAGCCAACAAATGATTTTTCCATAAATGGTCAAGAATTTGCAAAATCAGCCACTTTTCAAAGCCGCGCATTTGCTCTGCGCCCGCCATATCTTCCTTGGCTTGCAGGCTTGCTTTCAGCGCCTCAACAATTTTGCTGGTCATGTCCCCTGCATGGGCTACATCATCATCGTCTGCCCATGTTTGAACATCAGCTTCCACATTCAAACGCTCAGACAGCGCTGTTTTCAAGCCATCAATATCCCAATTCGAGGGTGAATCTGCCAAAAATTCTGCGACCAATGTGTCGGCATAATCCAGCATCATATCTTCAATCACATCTTGAACATCATCGGATTCCAACAATTCGCGGCGCTGCGCATAAATCACTTCACGCTGTTGATTCATCACATCATCATATTCCAAGAGTTGTTTGCGAATATCGAAGTTGCGCCCTTCCACTTTTTTCTGCGAATTGGCAATCGCTTTGCTCACCCACGGATGCTCAATCACTTCGCCTTTATCAAAGCCCATTTTGGTGAGCATGGACTGCATTTTCTCGCCGCCAAAAATGCGCATCAAATCATCTTCAAGTGATAAATAAAAGCGTGTTGAGCCAGGGTCGCCTTGACGACCCGAGCGACCACGCAACTGATTATCAATGCGGCGCGATTCATGGCGCTCTGTACCAATAATATGCAAACCGCCGCTAGCCACCACTTCTTCATGCTCAGCTTTACAAGCAGCTTTGATTTCCTCAGCTTTTTTCTCGCGTTCTTCATCGCTAAGCTTTTCGGATAATTGCGCAATCAGCATATCGGGGTTACCACCCAACATAATATCCGTACCACGGCCTGCCATATTGGTTGCAATCGTAATCGCACCTTTTCTGCCTGCTTGGGATACAATCTCTGCTTCCCGCTCATGATGTTTGGCATTGAGCACTTCATGCTTGATGCCTTCTTTTTTCAGCATATCTGAAAGCATTTCCGATTTTTCAATGGATGTCGTACCCACCAACACAGGCGCGCCTGTTTTCGCAGTGCCAACAATATCTTGAATAATCGCATGGTATTTATCTTCTTGGTCGCGATAAATTAAATCGCCCAAATCTTTACGCACCATGTCACGATTGGTCGGTACAATCACCACTTCCAAATTATAGATTTTTGCAAATTCTTCCGCTTCTGTATCAGCCGTACCTGTCATGCCAGACAATGTGTCATACATACGGAAAAAGTTTTGGAATGTAATCGAAGAAAGGGTTTGGTTTTCCGCCTGAATGGTCACGCCTTCTTTGGCTTCCAAAGCTTGATGCTGTCCATCTGAATAGCGGCGGCCTGCCATCATACGGCCAGTAAACTCATCAATGATAATCACTTCATCATTACGCACGATATAATCTTTTTCGCGTGAGAATAAGGTATGTGCACGCAAACATTGGGTCACAGCATGCAGTAAATTAACATTTTCAGGATCATACAAACTTCCCGATTTCAGCAAGCCTTCTTCACGGAACAAATCTTCAATATGCTCCACACCTTTTTCAGTGAATGAAACATTTTTATCCTTTTCATCCAAATCATAATCGCCCTGCTCAAGCTTACGAATCAAAGCATCGGCCACAGTATACAATTCACCCGCTTCTTCAGCTGGGCCAGAAATAATCAGCGGCGTACGCGCTTCATCAATTAGAATAGAATCCACTTCATCGACAATGGCAAAGTTATAACCACGCTGTACAAGCTCTTCCACAGAAAATGCCATATTATCGCGCAAATAATCAAAGCCGAACTCGTTGTTTGTGCCGTATGTAATATCTGATGCATAGGCAGCTTTGCGGTCGGCATGCTCCATATTGCTCACAATCACACCCGTGGTTAAACCCAGAGCAGAATAAAGCTTGCCCATGGTTTCCGCATCACGCGAAGCCAAATAATCATTCACAGTCACCACATGCGCACCTTTGCCAGAAAGCGCATTCAAATACACAGGTAATGTGGCGGTTAAGGTTTTACCCTCACCGGTTTTCATTTCAGCAATTTTACCCTGATGCAGGATAATGCCACCCAAGACTTGCGAATCGAAATGGCGCATGCCCATGACACGGCTTGATGCTTCACGCACCACAGCAAATGCTTCAGGCAATAAGTCATCTAAACTTTCACCTTCAGCAATGCGCCCACGAAATTCATCCGTTTTCGCGCGTAATGCTTCATCGCTTAGCCCTGCCATTTCATCAGCAAAACCATTCACTTGGCGTACAATAGGATACAAGCTTTTGAGTATACGTTCATTACGATTACCAAAAACTTTGGTCAACACTTTCAACATGGGGTTCCCCTAACTGCTATGTTACAAATTCAAATTTGCACGCAAGATAGCGTGCTTTGCATATAAAATCATGTGATTTTTCGCTGCTGTTTTTTTATTTAGCCCATGTATCAAATCTTGGCAACTGACTCACCTCATCAATATCATACCAAGGCGCTTT
>JALUHL010000060.1 GCA_027053695.1 Ghiorsea sp. | reverse complement strand
ATGAATGTATTGGTGGATACATCAATCTGGATTGATTATTTCAGAACAGGTGAAAACTCCACGAAACTTGATGCTTTAATTGATGAAAATATCGTAGTAACCAACGACATTATCCTTGCTGAACTGGTGCCTTACCTGAAAGTAAAAAAGCAAGATAAAGTGGTTGAATTGCTTTATGAAATTAATCGTATACCACTGGATATGGATTGGAGTGAGATTGTAGCGTTTCAGGTGGAGTGTTTAAAAAGCGGGGCAAATGGTGTTGGTATTCCTGATTTAATGATTGCTCAGAATGCAAAGCAACATGATTGTATGGTTTATTCGCTTGATAAACATTTCAGGTTGTTAAATCAGATGTTACAAGTCAATTTATATGCGTGAATATATGGGCTTAAGTTACAAGTTTAGGTTTGGAAGTCTAAGCTTTGGGATGATAGGCATGATTCATGAATACACTGTCCCCGAAAAGAATTAAGTATGATAGTTATAAGTAAGTATACTACTCTGGATTTCACATGAGTATTCTTATAAAAGTACTTTCGTTAGCTCTAATGATTATCACGACCCTATATGTTTTCTGGGGTTGGGTCGTACCTTATGAACATACTATTGCAGGATATTTCCCCTTTAATCGTTTGTTGCAGGTATTAAGCGTGGCATTATGGTATATGGTTTTTTCATTTTTAATAGGCTGTCTTCTTTCCTTCGTTATGAAGTCAAATCTCTATTTATGGGGAACGTTTTATGCAATGAGTATCGCGGCTTTGCTGTATGCTAATATGTCAATTGGGTTCGGCAATCCTGATTTTTATGACTTATTGTATATCTTTTTACCATACGTGTTAATGCTGTTTACCTTTTATGGTGTAATATTCTTTTTTGTAAAAAGAAAAAAGTGTGAACCTTGAGGTTTAGGGGGGAAGCAACTCTTTATTGCCTTTATCTATGATATAACCAAAAGCAACCAAAAGGAGTGAGGTTCCCCCCAAGAAAGTCGGGAACAGTATATTGTTTAACGATTATAGTGTTGTTTAAGAGCAAGGCTATGTTGCTAGCAAGCAGCTTTGATTTCAGGCATTTTATCTAAGCGCCAAGCCCAGTTTCCATCAAGTGTGCCCTGTGTATTAAACTTGGCTTCTGTGCCTAATTCTAAAAGGTCTTGGATGGGGATGCGGCTAGTAGCGCAGGCGAAGCATAAGCTGCTCCAATCAATATCCTTTCAATGATTAAAAGATAATCGTAAAGAGTAGAGTTGTGCAGCTATTGGCATCTCACTTTGTCAGGTTTTATCGTAGTAAAAGCTACGACTTGCGCCATCTTTCTGTGTGATATATCCAATAGGTATAACAACATCCGAAAGTAAAAGTGCAGAATCATGTGGTTTTCATGCTAAATCCGTTTTAATATCGTGCACACTAAAGAGGTTTCTTCATGTCAGAACACACCGTTTCAACACAGCCGATAGAAGGGCAGCGCCCCGGCACATCGGGTTTGCGAGCTAAGGTAAAAGTATTCCAACAGCCGCACTATCTTGAGAACTTTGTGCAGGCTGTGTTTGATTCGATTGGTGACATTAGCGGGCAAACTTTGGTTTTGGGTGGCGATGGCAGATTTTACAACCGTGAAGCGATTCAAATCATCTTGAAAATGGCGGCTGCTAATGGTTTTGCCAAAGTCTTGGTGGGGCAATCAGGTATTTTATCTACGCCTGCGGCATCATGTGTGATTCGCAAATATCAGGCTTTTGGCGGTCTAATTTTATCCGCCTCGCATAACCCAGCAGGGCCAGATGAAGATTTTGGTATCAAATATAATATGGGCAATGGTGGGCCAGCCCCTGAACAAGTGACCGAAGCGATTTACGCACGCACGCTAAAAATCAGCGAATATAAGATTTTGAATCATGCTGATATTAATCTTGATGAAAAAGGTGAATTTAGCATGGGTGATATGCAGGTGGAAGTGATGGATGCGGTGGCTGATTATGCGGCATTGATGCAAGAGCTGTTTGATTTTGATGCCATTCGCAACCTTTTAGACCAAGACTTTTCCTTTGTTTTTGATGCTATGCATGCGGTGACAGGGCCTTATGCCAAAGTTATTTTTGAAGGTTTACTCAAAGCGCCACGTGGCACAGTGATGAATGGTGAACCTAAAGATGATTTCGCGGGCGGACACCCTGACCCGAATTTAACGTATGCCCATGAACTTGTGGATATATTGTATGGAGAAGATGCGCCTGATTTTGGCGCAGCATCGGATGGCGATGGCGACCGCAATATGATTTTAGGCAATCATTTCTTTGTCACGCCAAGCGATTCTTTGGCAGTGATGGCAGCCAATGCGCCTTTAATTCCTGCATACAGCAAAGGTCTTGCAGGTGTAGCGCGTTCTATGCCTACTTCGGGTGCTGTGGATAGAGTGGCAGAAGCTTTGGGTATTGATTGCTTTGAAACACCCACAGGTTGGAAGTTTTTTGGTAACCTGATGGATGCGGGTAAGGTCACCTTATGTGGCGAAGAATCCTTTGGCACAGGCTCAGACCATGTGCGTGAAAAAGATGGGCTTTGGGCAGTGTTGTTTTGGTTAAACATTTTGGCGGTGCGCCAAGAATCGGTAGAAGGTGTGTTGGCTGACCATTGGGCAACATACGGGCGCAACTTTTATTCCCGCCATGATTATGAAGGTGTGGATTCTGCTGCGGCGACACAAGTATTACAAAACGTGCGTGACCAATTTGAAAGCTTAAAAGGGCAAACTTTGGCTGGGCGTGTTGTGCAGATGTGTGATGATTTTGCATATATCGACCCCATTGATGGCAGTGTGAGCGAGAATCAAGGTGTGCGAGTATTGTTTGAAGATGGCTCGCGCATTATTTTCAGGCTTTCAGGCACAGGCACAAGTGGGGCAACGATTCGCATTTATTTGGAATCCTACGATCCAGACACCGCCAAACATGGTTTGGATGCGCAAGAGGCATTGGCAGATATGATTGATGCAGCCAATCACATATCCAAATTGCCAGAGTTAACAGGCAGAGATAAACCTACGGTGATCACTTAAAGTTTAACCAACTTTTGGAATGCCGTATGCATATCGCCATTACCAACTAAGACATCACCTTGATTTAAGTCAATGCTTTCGCCGCTCAAGCCAGTCGCCATGCCGCCTGCTTCTTGGATAAGCAATACACCTGCAGCAATATCCCAAGATTTCAGGCCAGCTTCCCAATAGGCATCCATGCGCCCAGCGGCAACATAAGCCAAGTCGAGTGCAGCAGAGCCACCACGGCGATAACCGTCAGCAGTACGCATGCAGTTGTCCATACGTTTTTGGAAATCATCCAAACCTTCGCGTTGATATGGGGGCAAACCTGAAGCAAATAAAGCATTTTTCACATGTTTACACTCGCTCACACGCATTCTGCGGCGATTTAAAAATGCACCACCACCATTCTTAGCTTCAAAAGTTTCATCACGGATAGGGTCATGCACCACGGCAAGCAAAGGTTTGCCTTTTTGCCATGCGGCAATGGATACGCAGAAATGCGGGTAGCCATGCACAAAATTGGTCGTGCCATCTAAAGGGTCGATATACCATTGGATATCTGCATCTGCGTTGATGGGATTGGATTCTTCAGCAATAATACCGTGGTTGGGGTAATGTTTGCGGATTTCACTGATAATGATGTCTTCAGCGGCTTTATCGACTTCCGTAACAAAATCACGGTCTTGCTTTTGTTTGATGGTGTAAGAATCAGCCTGTTCATAATGGCGAAGAATCATATCTCCAGCTCGGCGAGCAGCGCGGACGGCAACGAATAACATAAGCAATACCTCAGTTTTAAAACTTTCGCATCATATCCATTTTAAGCTACACCTGTGTTAAAAATAAAAACCAACATCCTCATTTAGCGTTGCTAAACTGCGGTGCTGCTTTTCATTTTTGCCTTGGCTCGCATCAAAATGAAAGATGGTGGCAAAAGTTTTTTACGTAAAATCAATTTATTTTCAAAGAACGGCGGCATTGTATCAGTTTGTAGGCCAAGGTCACTTCAAATGTGATTTAAGGTAACGTCCTGTCCATGATGTTTTGCATTGGGCGACGGTTTCAGGTGTGCCAACAATGACAACCTCTCCGCCTTTGTCACCACCCTCTGGTCCCATATCCACAATCCAATCTGCGGTTTTAATCACGTCTAGATTATGCTCAATGACAATCATTGTGTTGCCACGCTCAACAAGTGAGTGCAATACATCCAAAAGTTTATCGACATCGGCAAAGTGTAAACCTGTGGTGGGCTCATCAAGGATATAAAGGGTGTCGCCTGTAGCTTTCCGTGCCAACTCTTTTGCAAGTTTGACACGTTGCGCTTCGCCACCTGAAAGCGTGGTTGCAGCTTGCCCCAAGCGAATATAACCCAACCCCACTTGTTGTAGTGTGTTTAAGCGGTTTTTTAAGGAAGGCACAGCACTAAAGAATTCAAAACCTTCATCAATGGTGAGATTTAAAACTTCATCAATGGTTTTGCCTTTGTAGCGAATATCTAAGGTTTCGCGGTTGTAGCGTTTACCTTGGCATGTTTCGCAACTGACATAAACATCAGGTAAAAAGTGCATTTCGACTTTGATTAGCCCATCACCCTGACATGCTTCGCAGCGGCCACCTTTCACATTGAATGAAAAACGCCCAATTTTATAACCACGGGCTCTGGCTTCGGGTACGGCAGCAAACAATTCTCGAATCGGCGTGAAAAGACCCGTATATGTAGCAGGATTGGAGCGTGGGGTTCTGCCAATGGGGCTTTGGTCAATATCAATGATTTTGTCCAACTTATCTTCACCAAGCAAGGCTTGATGCGTACCGATTCTTTCAGTTTTGAGGCCTTTGGCGTGGGCAAATGCTCGGTACAAAGTATCCAAGGTAAGTGTGGATTTTCCAGAGCCAGAAACACCTGTGACACAGGTAAACCTACCGATTGGAAATTCAGCGGTGACATTTTGTAGGTTATGTTCTGATGCTCCCGTAATGCCGAGCATAGGATGCTTTTTAGGCACATGGCGGCGTTTGGGCACTTGAATGGACTTACGACCTGTTAAATAATCCGATGTTAAGGTTTTTTTCTTGAGAATTTGAGTCAAAGAGCCTTGGGCAACGATTTCACCACCATGCTCTCCTGCTTTAGGACCCATATCCACGATGAAATCAGCGGTACGAATCGCATCCTCATCATGCTCAACAACAATCACAGAATTACCCAAATCGCGCAGACGTTTTAATGTGTTAAGCAACCTATCGTTATCTCGTTGATGCAAACCAATGGATGGTTCATCCAAAATATAGAGTACACCCACCAAGGCAGAGCCAATTTGTGTGGCCAAGCGAATGCGTTGGGCTTCGCCACCTGACAAAGTGCCAGCGGTACGATTTAAGCTTAAATAATCTAGACCCACTTCAATCATAAAGCCAAGTCGTGCAGATATTTCTTCCAATACTTTCTTAGCAATCTCTTGGTCTTGTTGATTGAGCGATAAACCTTGCACCCAAGCTTGAATTTCACGTAAAGGGCGACTGCAAAGCGTGGGTAGCGATAAATCGCCAAGCAAAACATGGCGAGCAGTGATATTTAAGCGCGAACCCTCACAAGCAGGGCAATTGATGGCATTGATATATTGGCTTAATTCCTCACGCACATCTTCGGATGATGTTTCTCTGTATCGTCTGTCCAAATTAGGAATCACGCCTTCAAATGGGCGGCTCACTGTGCGCGCTTGGGTGGCGGTTTCAAAAACGAAATCAACTTTTTTGCGCCCTGTACCATACAAAATGGCTTTTTGGGTTTCAGGCTTGAGTTTGGCGAAAGGCGTGAACATATCTTCGCCCATAAACTTGGCTACAGCTTCAATGGTCTGTTTATACATAAAGGTTTCGCGACCACCCCAAGGGATAATTGCACCCTCATCAAGGGTAAGTGCAGGGTTGACCACCAAATCAGGGTCAAAAATGGTTTGTTTGCCAATGCCATCACATTTGGGGCAAGCGCCAACAGGAGAATTGAAAGAAAATAAGCGTGGTTCAATTTCAGGGTAAGAAATGCCGCAAGATGCACATGCACAATTTTCTGAAAATAACTGCTCCTCTTTTCCAATCAGTGCAATCATCATACCTTCACCATAACGCAACGCGGTTTCCACAGAATCAGCCAAGCGGGTGCGCATACCCTTTTTAACCACAAGCCTATCAATGACCAATTCAATATTGTGTTTGATGTTTTTTTCTAAGTCGGGCACATCATCAATGGGCATCACCTCACCATCAATTCGGATGCGCACAAAACCATCTTTGGCAGCTTGGGCAATTTCTTTTTTGAATTCGCCTTTTTTATTGCGGGCTATGGGGGCGAGCAATTGTAATTTACTGTCTTTGGGCAAGTTTTCTAATTGCTCGATAATCAAGCTTGCAGGTTGTGAGGTAATAATTTCACCGCACTGATAACAATGCGGTTGGCCAATACGGGCAAACAAAAGTCTCAGATAATCATACACTTCGGTAATTGTGCCCACGGTGGAGCGTGGGTTTTTACTGGTGGTCTTTTGCTCAATGGAGATGGCAGGGCTTAAGCCTTCGATGCTATCCACATCAGGGCGCTCCATCATGCCTAAAAACTGACGAGCATAAGCCGATAATGATTCCACATAACGGCGCTGACCTTCGGCATACAAAGTATCAAAAGCAAGGGAGGATTTGCCAGAGCCAGACACACCCGTAATCACCACCAATTGATTGCGTGGAATGTTGAGGCTGATATTTTTTAGATTGTGAACACGCGCACCTTGGATGCGGATAAAGTTATTTTTTTTCAATGGTTATGTTTCATCTTCAGTATCATTGGCATAGTGGCAGACGTAATCAAGCATATCAGCGACTTCAATATCAAATGCACTATTGGCAGGCACATGAAATGACTCACCTGCGCTATAAATATGCCAATCTTCTGAGCCTTCTTGGCGAACACGACACTCACCGTGCAAGACTTCCATATGCTCTGCAGCAGTGGCATTAAAGGTGTATGCGCCTGCTTGCATAAAGCCTAAGGTCTTGGTTTCGCCATCTGCTGTTTTAACCGTGCGACTGATGACATCGCCATCGTAATATACGTTCGCCTTTTTGGTGATGGTTGCATTGGGGTAAGTCATAAACCTCTCCTTTATAGCTCGGTATCGAAGAAATCAGGTGTGTTTGTGTTGCTTGGCTGCGGGGACGTATCTGCGTTGGCATCGGGTGCAATTTCAGTGGGTGCTGTGCCTTCCCTGAACGCTTCCAAGAAGGGGTATTTCGTCGATGGGCCTGCGAGCAAACCTGTTTTGTAATCAATCGATGCCCACTCAATACCATGCTCAGGTACTGGAAAATCTTCCACTTCTCGGTCTTTATGGATTTCTTGCATGGCACTCAACCAAATGGGTGCTGCTGCACCGCCTCCAGTAGCTTTTCTGCCCATGGGTGCCGGATTATCTTTGCCCACCCAAACACCAGTTAGTACTTGGGGTGTAAAGCCCATAAACCATGCATCAATTTGTTTGTTTGTTGTGCCTGTTTTACCTGCGGCAGGGCGTTTGAAATGCTGTCCAACCGCACGCCGAGCCGTGCCACGTTTGACCACACCCGTCATCATATTCTGAATAAGAAACGCATCCACAGGGTCTAATATACGCTCTGCAGGGCGCATGGATTCATTCACGGCAAACACAGGGTCGGCATGGCAAACTTGGCAACGATTTCCTGCCACAGAGCGGTGAAGGGTTTGCCCGTTGCGGTCTTGCACCTGTTGCACAGCAACGGGTTTATATTTTAAGCCACCACTGGCAATCACCATATACGACTCGACCAAATGTTCGGGGGTTACTTCAGCAAAACCAAGTGCTAAAGCAAGCTGTTTGGGAAACTTCTCTTCAAAGGGATAATCGCGCAAGCGGCGTAAAAAGGTGTTGATACCAATATCTTGCAGCACACGAATGGCGACAAGATTTCGGGAATGTTCAAGCGCATTTCTTAGGGTTACAGGGCCTGCAAAGCGATTGCCGTAGTTTTCAGGGCGCCAGAAATCATCTGTGGAATTGCCAGAGAAGACAATGGGCGCATCCACCACAATGGTGGCAGGGGTGTAGCCTTTTTCTAAAGCTGTGGTGTATAAAAAAGGCTTGAAGGATGAGCCAGGCTGACGTTTGGCTTGGCTTACACGGTCAAAATCGCCAAATTTGTAATCATAACCGCCCACCCGAGCCAGAACAGTCCCTTTATGTAAATCAATAGAATATAAGGCAGATTGCACGCTTGGCTCTTGAATAATAGCAACGCCGCCTTGTTTGTCACCACGCAACCTTATTTCATCACCAGCATGCCAATAATGTCGTTTGAAACGTTTTCTAGGGTTTTCCTTTTTAGCACTAACGTCTTCTTGCCATTCCCATTTTGGTGGGCTCAAAAGCCAAGTTTGCGCGCCATCATTCACCATCAGATTGCCATCAGGTTTGATGGATTCGACAAGTGCGGGGCGCAACTCATCTGTGGCTAGAGGTTGGTCTTTGGCTTTTTCTGCCCAGCCTGCGAGCAGTGCTTCCCAAGTGTCAGGCTCATGGTGTGGCGGGGTGAGATAAGGTTGTCTCCTCTCAACATCAAGCACACCATTGCGCACAGCATGAATCGATGCATTTTCAATAGCTTCATCAAAAGGTACAATAATGCTTAAACCTTGGCGGCGCAGAGCGGTGCGACCAAAACTATTGATTAAGGTTTCATAGACTAAGTTTGCATAGGCATTGCTTAATTTTCTTTTTTCAAGTGGGGCAACAATCAAAGGCTCATTTAAGGCAAGATTCACTTCATGCTCACCAGCTAAGCCACTGCGCTTAAGCAGGTGCAATACGGTGTTTCTTCGTTTGAGTGCGCGCTCATGATGCAAGTGAGGCGCATAAGAGCTGGGAGCTTTGGGTAAACCAGCCAGCATGGCAGCTTCGCCAAGGGTTAGTTCATCTAAGTGTTTGTGAAAATAGCGCCATGCAGCCGAGGTTACGCCATATGAGCCTCGTCCAAGAAAAATTTGATTTAAATAAAGGTATAGAATTTCATCTTTGCTAAAATTTTGCTCAATGCGCCAAGAAAGTATGGCTTCTTTAATCTTGCGAACATAACTTTTCTCTTTGGTTAGCAGAAAGTTTTTAGCCACTTGTTGGGTAATGGTGGATGCACCTTGCACAGTATGCCCAGCCTTTAAATTAGCAATCATAGCCGCCACAATGCGCCCTGGATTGATGCCAGGGTGGCTATAAAAATGCTCATCTTCTGCGGCCAGGAATGCGTTTTTGACACGGTCTGGAATATCAGACATAGGTGTTAGAATGCGGTGTTCATCAGCATATTCAGCAATAAGTTTGCCTTTGGTGTTGAATACGCGAGAGACTAGGGGTGGTTGATAAGAAGAAAGGCTGTTAAGTTGCGGCAAGCCTTTGGAAAAATAATAGACTGCGCCTGTGACGCAGATTACTGTCAGCAAAGTGAAGGAGAGTAAAATTTTCAGAATGATAGAGAACCAACGCATATCGCCAAGCCTACGCGAAAACATAGCTTTGCAGCAAGCGCCTATGTGCGCTCAGCGTGGATTTACGCTGTTGGAGTTGATGGTTGTGATTGGCATTATAGGCGTGGTTACAGCCATCGCCGCGCCCTCCTTTCAAGAATGGCGGCACCATAGCTCGGTGAATAATGCAATCATGGTATTAAATGGAAAGCTTAAGCAGGCACGATCCTTGGCGGTTGCAGAAAGCAGAGATGTGAAAGTGAGGTTCGACTCTCCGATACAATTTACTTATGATCAGGGGCCAAAGATAGGTCCGAACAGGTGTGGGCCTTGCAAGAATGAGGTCATTCTTTTAGAACAATTTTCTCCTCATATCGTTTTGACAAACGATGCTCTGGGGGGGGTTATAAAGTTTAAACGAACAGGCGGAGCCACAAATGCTACGGTGAAGTTAACGATTGATAATAACTACAACAAATGTTTGGTAACTAATATCATTGGCAAAGTTAGTGACTCAACGGGGTCTGTAACGTGTGCGGGTTTGTAAATGTTGAATAAAGGTTTTAGTTTGATTGAGATGATGGTCACTTTGATGATTGTCTCCATTGGCATGCTTGCGCTTGGCAGCTTTTATGGATCTGGGATTCGAGCAGAGGGCTCCTCGCTACGGCGTTTGGCGGCTGTGCATATGGCAGAGCAGGTTTTAGAGGCGTGGCAAAACAATAATGTTTTACCAACCCCCAATTGTCAGCTTGTGGGCGGAGGTGCTGCGGGTCAGTTGGCATTAGGTGCCCCAGGAATCACCTGTATTCCGAATAGTGGCGTGAGTTCTCCGTTTAATATCGTAATTCAAGAGGCCGATGCTTTGGCTCCGATTCCAAATGGGCATAAGCTTTATGCAGGGCCAGCAGGCGGAAATCCGATGATGGGAAGCCTTCTAACGCTCCCAACAAACAATGCCTCTCCCCATGTTAAAGTTCGTAAGGTGACGGTGAGGTGGCAGGAAGATGGTCAGTTAACGTGGAAACAAATTTTGCTTACCCACATCACGAGGCGATAATATGAGGATGTCTTCTATTTATCCCAAGCAGTCTGGCTTTACGCTGATTGAGCTTATGGTGACTATGGTGGTTGCCATGATTGTGATGGCAGGCATGTCTTCATTGTTTGTGGCGCAGACTCGAACAGCGCAAGAATTAAATAAGAAGTCGGAGGCAATGAATGACCTTTTCTTGGCTGCTCAAATCATGCAATCAGAATTGCGCGGTGCGAAAGCGATTTGTTGGCAAAATATTTCAGCGAATAACAAGGCATTAAGGTATCAGCCTTTAAACTCGGCGACAAACCTGACTGCAGCATGCTCCACACCGCCGATGCCAGCACCGCCAGCAGGACCACCTAATGGTGTGTTTGAGGTAAGGCCAAAAAATTTCAATGGTAATGGCAAGCCTACGCCATATATATGTTGGCGAAAGCCTAATCAGGCAAGATGCAAAGAAATGATTAGGGATATGAAGGCTAATGTGGGAATCACGATTGCACCAGCAGGCAATGCGGATTTACGAGCTGTGCGCACGATTACATTGATTTCACAATATCGTGATAAAGAAAGGGCGCTGAAAGATTTAAGCCTTACCTTTAAGATTTGGCCGAGGAATAAGCAATGATAGATAAGCAAAGAGAGCAGGGGTTTGTGTTGGCAACATCATTGGTGATGCTGATGTTGATGACCATGCTGATTACTGTGATTTATATGTCTATTGATTCATCTCGGAAAAGTACGGCTGCTGCAGAAACTTCTACAGAAGCTTTTTATTATGCTGAAACGGCAGTTAATTATATGAGCTGGTCATTGTATAATAATGTTGAGTTTGATAGTTTTGTCTATCCCAATCCAGTGCGAACGGATTTGGCGGGGATTGCGAACAATAGCTTTGCGGAGCCTGCTGATCGCGCCGCAGTCTCAAGATCCAATTATATAACCGACCACAAGGTGACTGGTGATTGGAAAGAATGGATGGAGAGTCGAGGTAACCCAAGTGGTGATGATACATTTATAGAGAATGGCGTTGGTCATCCGGGGCAACTGATGTATTATGATAATTCGCCCAGTGCGAACAGAGTGTTGTTTTTAAGGGGCTCTAAAATGTTCTCACCAGGGAATAATAATATTGCGAACAGGGATAAGCTTCCTGATATGTTTGAGATTCGTAAAAAACTGCCTAGATATATTATGTTGTCTATTGATAACAACGGTAATGTTACGCCGTCTATGCCCCCTTATCAAGCAGCTTTACCGCATCATGGGGACGTTATGGGCGTGGATTATCCCCAAAATGGTGCGGTGGTTTGGTTAACAGGCGGAAACAGAACGGATGATCATGTGATTGACCCTATTGACCACTATTATGCGGATATTTTCAATTCCCCAGCTGTATATGCCGGTTTAAATTGTACGACGGGCGCGCTAGGTACCCCGGGTGCACCAACGACCAATGATATTGCTTGCAACGCTGAAACGGGTGCATGGATGACGGGGACACAATATGGGCTTGTTATTTACGCTATTGGTTATGCCAATGGTAGAGCGAGTAAAATCATTAGGTTGGTGTACAATTGAATATGACTAAGGTTGTTACATTTGGTGTATCTGATAAACGAATCATCTCAAAAATGGTTTTGATTTTGGTGGGTATAGAAATTTTCTTGGTGTTGATTGATGCCATTGTAAACTACGGAAAATTTACCGATATTGGTGCATTGCGCAGGATGTGTAATATTGCAAGAGAAGATGGAATCGCCACTTATTTTGCGGCAACACAAACCATGTTTGCAGGCATAACAGCGATGCTGGTGTATGCGGTAAGCAAACAGATGGGTAAAACCAAGAAAGAAACCATAGGTTGGCTGGTAACTGCTCTTTTCTTTATATATATGGCAGTTGATGATGCTTCTCAAATTCATGAGCGTGTAGGCACAGCTTTCAAAACAATCGCTGACCGTAGCGATGGTGGCTTATTGTGGTCATGGTTACATTTCTCGCCAAGTTATTCTTGGCAGGTTGTGTTTTTGCCTATTTTTGGTGGAATTGGCTTGTATATGTCTTATTTTTTATGGGTGGAGCTCAAGGTGAGTGGCACTAGGATGTTGGTATTCTTGGCATTGGCATTTATGGGAACGGCAGTGGTGCTAGATTTTATTGAAGGCCTTGATAAAGGCAACCCGCTTAATATTTATACTTACATTAAAGAGCTTTACGATTTAGGAAGTTATACAGTATCACATTTTGCTAAGGTGATAGAAGAAACCTTAGAAATGCTTTCGATTTCAACATTTTGGATTGTGTTTTCAAAGCAATTTCTTTGGCTCCTCAAAGAAGCGGATATTCAAATAAAGTTAGATGAAAGCAACTAAAAGCTAATCTGTATTAAATTGTGATACATAGCACATACGCAAGCATATATTGTTGTTTATGCTTGCGGCATTGACAGTAGTGTCGATATGCCTTCTAATTGGGCAATCACATTATGGATAAAATTTTAAAGGAGATTTATTATGAATATTAAATCTATTTTATCTTCGGTATTTGCTTTGGCTCTTTTTGCGGGCTTTGGCGTATCGCAGGTATCAAACGTTAATGTTGTTACGGCAGCATATGCTAGCTCTGGAGACTCAGAAAACTCTGGAGACTCAAAAAGCTCTGAAGACTCTGCGGGAGACCCTTGCACGTGCGCATCAGGTGCATCAGGGAATCTAGTTGATTCTTCAAGCTCTGAAGACTCAGAAAACTCTGGAGACTCAGAAAACTCTGGAGACTCAGAAAACTCTGGAGACTCAGAAAACTCTTCTGAAGGCTCAAGTGTTTCTGGATTGACTTGTCAATGTGCTACTCCTACCTTTGGTGGTGGTGCAGGTACGCCTCCAGCAACTTTCCAACCATTTTAATTCATAAATAAAAATGGATGAAATAGCGTCTCTTTGAGGCGCTATTTTTTTTGTCTTTTTTTATGTGTTCAATGTCACATTTTATATATTCTAAGTGGTTAAGTTTGAAGTATATTTATTCATAGACTATGATGAATAGCCTTGGATAGTTTAAATGAGAAGTTGGGCATGTTTATTTGACG
>JALUHL010000059.1 GCA_027053695.1 Ghiorsea sp. | reverse complement strand
TGTGCCAAAGGGGCTGACTCTATGTTCTGTTTTGCTACTCACTTCATAATTCATCACATTCTCATTGCGAGAAGCTTGCTCTGATGGCGATTGTTGCGTTGCCACAGAGCCATCAGCATTCACGATATTATCAGGGTTGTTGGATGCCATACCTGGCACACCCATAGGTGTTGAATCCACAGCTTTTCTTTGCTCTTCAATGCTTTTTGAGCTTCTCAACACCTGCTCATCTGGGTTATAAATCTTAGCGTTACTTTCAACAAACTCGCGGTTGATATTTGCCGTCACCCGCACAACGGCTTGCCCAGCCCCGACCACCTGCTCCAACATGCTGGTTAAGCGTATTTCATAATCTTTTTCCAGCTTGCTTTGATAGTCCATCATGCCTTGTCCTTCGCCAGCAGGTTGGTTTGCCTCAGAAGATGAAAGCATATTGCCCGAAGCATCCACCACAGTCACAGCCTCGGTATCCAGTTCAGGTACAGCAGATGCCACAAGGTTTTGTATCGCATTCACCGATTGGTGCGACATTTTCTTATTGCCCGTCAACTTCAACATCACAGATGCGGAAGCATGACGCTCTCGTTCTGCAAAGGCAGATTCTTTGGGCAACACCAAGTGTACACGCGCTGCAGACACCACAGGTAACACTTCAATCGTACGCGATAGTTCAACCTGCATGGCTCGTTGTAAATTAATTTTTTGCGTAAAATCACTGATGCCAAACTCATTGCTTTTATCGAAAAGCTCATAACCTTCACCGTTACCAGGCATCATGTTTTCACTGGCTAACTTCAAGCGCACAGCATAAATCTGATTTTCTGGCACCAATACCGTACCACCACCTTGCAATTGATAAGGTATTTTTTCTTTTTGTAATAGCTCCACCACAGCAGCAGCATCTTTTTCATCCATACCTGAATACACAGTTCGGTATGGCGTTTCTGACGACCAAAGCATCAAAGCAATAAACCCGGCAAACATTAGAGCAGCGGCAACAAATAAGATGGTGCGACGATTTCTTACCATGACATTCTGAATATCAATCACAGGCCTTGCGCCATCAACAGTTCCTGATAACACATCGCCAGAAGCTGAAAAGTTTTTCCCGCCTTGCACCTGACTTTGACTCATAGGTCGCCCTGATTGTGATGCTAATCCTTCTGCCATTGATATTCCCCTATTGACCTTGATTTATGATTTTCAAAATAGATTTTATAATGCTTAAACTAAACTTGCATGCG
This sequence comes from Ghiorsea sp., assembly GCA_027053695.1. Classification (GTDB taxonomy): domain Bacteria; phylum Pseudomonadota; class Zetaproteobacteria; order Mariprofundales; family Mariprofundaceae; genus Ghiorsea. The sequence goes on along the minus strand of JALUHL010000059.1, from coordinate 3,482 downwards.
AATGACTTCACGATAAGCATCCATCAGTTTGTTGCGTGCTGAAAGCATCAGCTGAAAAGACAAATCCGCTTCTTTCATAGCCAGCAATGTTTCCGACATATTCCCTTCACCTGTAATCGCTAGCTTTTCAGCATCTTTAGCCGCTGATTTTACATCATGATTCATATCCGCTGTATATTGCTTCAATACATTAGCAAACTGACCCTTTGGCGATGCTTCGCCCACTTCAAGCTTACCTAAAGATGATTTCGCAATATGCGGGCCATAGCTTTGAATATTCATATCTACTCCTTAACGTAAAAGCTCTAAAGCTTTAAGAAACATGCGTTTTGAAGCATCCATAGTTGTCACATTGGCTTCAAAGCTTCGCGCAGCAGAATTCATATCCACCATTTCTTCAATCGTATTCACATTGGGCATATTCACCATGCCAGAAGCATCAGCATCAGGATGGGTTGGGTCGTAGATTTGATTAAATGGGCTTGGATCTTTGGTGATCTCGGCTACGCGAACCGTTTGCTCACCAGCTCTAGAGAACTGCCCACGAAATACACTGTCAAAGTTAGACTTCACCCCCACCGCCTCAAACACCACTTGATTTCGTCGATATGGACCACCGTCTTTGGTTTGGGTTGATTCTGCATTGGCAATATTTTCCGACACCACATCCATACGTGCGCGTTGTGCTGCCATGCCTGCAGAGCTAATATGCATGGATGTAAAAAGTTGATTCGCCATCTTTATCTGCCTCCTTCTTTAATCGCAGTAGCAATACTGCCTAATCTACCTTGTACAATTTTCATGTTTAATTCATACATCAATTGATTTTCTGCCAAGGTCGCCATTTCTTTTTCAACATTGACGGTATTTCCATCCATGCGTTGCTCATCATTAGAGCGTTTAAATGCAGTAGATGATAAAGGCTCTGTACTGGAGCCTGTTAAATGTTGGGCTTGGGTTCTTGCAGGGCTTATATCATCGCCTGCAGCCAGCCTTTGCTTCAAAAAATCGGAAAATGTGCGCTGGTCAGCTCGAAAGTGCGGCGTATCTGCATTGGCAATATTGGTTGAAATCACCGTTTGCATCTGCTCGCGAGAGGCGGCAGCAGCACCGAGTTTTAAAAGGCTATTTGAAAACAATCCAGACATAAACTTCTCCCTTGAATGCAAATTGAGTTAATATGCATAGTTAAGGGTAAGCAAAGACAATGCCACAGTAAGGGCATTCGGGTGGGATGTGAGTTTAAATTAGAAAAACTTCATGGATGGCTTGGGAGCAGCCGTTAAAGGGAGGGAATCACATAAGGGGAGAAATGTGAGCTACTCAACCAAGCCAGACATGAAGTATATACTCTATCGCGGCTTAATTGAGTAACTTTAGAAAAAAGTGTTAACAGCCCTAAAAAGATTCTTTTCTCAAAATAAGAACTTCATCTTCCACTGAAGACAGTCCTGTAATGCGTTTCATCGCAGCTTGTAGGTTTCCTTCTGTGGTTTGGTGCGTCAACATAATGACAGGCACAAGCTCCACCGCATCGCGTTCTTTTTGCTGCATCGCTTCTAAGCTGATTTGATGGTCGGCCAAAATCGAAGTCACCGATGCAATCACGCCCGGTTTATCCTGCACCATAATCCTTAGGTAATACTCACTCTGCACATCGGCCATGGGCAAGGTTTCTAAAGGTTTACGCTCTGTGGCAACATAACCCATAGGTGGTGCCAAAAATTCAACACCATCAGGCAATACGCGTGTAATATCCATAATATCCGCAACCACAGCCGATGCAGTTGGTCGCTCCCCTGCGCCACGACCAATATAAACCGTATGCTCTACAAAATCACCAGAAATCATCACTGCATTGTATGAATCAGAAACTTGTGCAATCTGCGCAGATAAAGGCACTAATGTGGGATGAACACGCATTTCCACTTGCTTGACCTCAGCATTCTCACCATGTGGCTTGGCAATACCCAACAATTTAATGCGATAGCCCAATTCATGCACAGCTTCAATATCAGCTGCACCAATTTTACTGATACCTTCAGTAAACACTTCATCAAATTTAATCTCTGAGCCATATGCCATGGCTGCTAAAATGGACAATTTATGTGCTGTATCAATGCCTTCCACGTCAAAAGTTGGGTCTGCTTCTGCATAACCAAGCTCTTGCGCTTCTTTCAAAACATCAGCGTAATCCGCACCTTCATTCTCCATTTTGGTAAGAATAAAATTGCATGTACCATTCAAAATACCATATACCGATTCGATATTATTCGCCGCCACACCTTCTCTAAGCGCTTTCAAGCAAGGAATACCACCACCTACCGCCGCTTCAAAGCCAAGCGCAACATGGTTATCTGCTGCAAGCTTAAATAATTCCTCTCCATGTTTGGCAATCAAGGCTTTATTGGCAGTTACCACATGCTTACCTGATTCAAGTGCCGCCGCCACAAAGGTACGCGCTGGCTCATAGCCACCAATCAGCTCAACCACCAAATCCACATCAGAAGCCGCAACCAAATCAGCAGCATCATCATAAAGCTTCACACCCGATAAATCCAAGCCAAAGTCTCGGCTTAAATCTCTGTCTGCCACCGCAACCAGTTGAATCGTTTTGCCCAAGCGCTTCGCCATCAATGCTTGTTGCTCAATCAAAATACGCGCTGTGCCTAAACCGACTGTGCCTAAACCTAAAATACCTACACGAACTTCTTTCATCTTACACTCCACTTCCAGCGTTTAAGAAACTTTTAATACCGCGCAATGCTTGGCGCGTTCTATGTTCATTTTCAATCAAGGCGATACGCACATACGAGTCACCATATTCACCAAAACCAATACCCGGGCTTACCGCAACGCCTGCCTCAGTCAGCATTTTTTTAGAAAATTCAAGCGAGCCCATGGCTTTAAATTCATCTGGAATTTCAGCCCAAACAAACATGGTGGCTTTCGGGCTTTCAGCCATCCAACCCATATTGTGCAACCCTTTGATGAGCACATCACGGCGCGATTGATACATACTGCGAATATCTTCCACACAATCTTGTGGACCATTCAAAGCTGCACAGGCTGCAATTTGCAAAGGCTGAAACATGCCGTAATCAAGGTAGGATTTAATTTTTCCAAGGGCAGCCACAATCTCTTGATTGCCCACCATAAAACCAATACGCCAACCCGGCATATTATAAGTCTTGGATAATGAATAAAACTCAACCGCCACTTCTTTTGCCCCTTCCACCTGCATGATGGATGGACAACTATAATCATCAAAGGTGATTTCAGCGTAAGCAATATCAGAGATGATGATAAGGTCATTTTCTTTGGCAAAATCCACCAGTTTCACATAAAAATCCAAATCCACCACCTGCGCAGTCGGGTTAGATGGAAAGTTCACAATAATAATTTTAGGGCGCGGCCAAGAATCTTTCACTGCCTTCTCAATATCAGCAAAATAATCCCTATCTGGCCCCATAGGCACATGC
>JALUHL010000058.1 GCA_027053695.1 Ghiorsea sp. | reverse complement strand
CGATTTTATACCTCAAGGTGACCAACCACAAGCCATAGAAAAGCTCATTCAGGGTATAGCAAATAACGAGCCACACCAAGTCCTGCTTGGCGTAACAGGTTCGGGTAAAACTTACACCATGGCCTGTGTGATTGAACAATCGCAAAAGCCAACCTTAATCATGGCACCTAATAAAACATTGGCTGCCCAACTTTACGGCGAATTCAAACAGTTTTTTCCTGACAATGCCGTGGAATATTTTGTCTCTTATTACGATTATTATCAGCCTGAAGCTTATGTGCCTGCATCGGATACATTTATCGAAAAAGACTCATCCATCAACGAACATATCGACCGCATGCGCCATGCTGCTACCCGCGCATTACTGGAGCGAGAAGATGTGATTATCATTGCATCGGTTTCTTGCATTTATGGCTTGGGTAGCCCTGAAGCTTATGCCAATATGCTGCAATATTTTGAGGTCGGCAGAGAGCAAGACCAACGTGCAGCAGTGAATAAACTGGTGGAGCTGCAATACACACGCAATGACACCGACTTTCATAGGGGAACATTTCGTTTGCGTGGAGATGTGTTAGAAATTTACCCTGCCGATGCTGAAGATTCGGCTATTCGCGTAGAGTTCTTCGGTGATGAAGTGGATGCTATTTCTTGCTTTCATCCGCTCACTGGGCAACGTATTGAAAGCTTGCATAAATACACCGTATTCCCCAAATCTCACTTTGTGACACCTCGTAGCACATTGGTCAATGCCATGAAAACCATCAAAGAAGAGCTTGCTGAACGCTTGGCAGAATTACATGACCAAAATAAACTGGTTGAAGCGCAACGCTTAGAACAGCGCACCATATTTGATTTAGAAATGATGCAAGAAATTGGCCATTGCACAGGCATGGAAAATTACTCTCGCCACTTATCAGGGCGACCTGCGGGTGAAGCGCCACCCACATTATTGGATTATTTGCCCAACAATGCTGTTGTTATGCTGGATGAATCTCATGTCACCGTTCCACAAATTGGTGGCATGTTTAAGGGTGATAGAGCACGCAAGCAAACCTTGGTCAATTTTGGCTTTCGCTTACCATCAGCTCTGGATAACCGCCCGCTACAGTTTCATGAATTTGAAGCCATAGCCCCGCAAATGATTCATGTCTCGGCGACACCAGGCAACTACGAGCTTGAAAAAACGGGCGGCGCTTTTATCGAACAGATTATTCGACCAACAGGTTTAATTGACCCTGAAATTGAAATTCGCCCTGCCACTTCACAAGTTGAAGATTTCATCACGGCTGCCAATGAAACCATTGCTAAAGGTGACCGTGTATTGGCAACATGTTTGACCAAACGCATGGCCGAAGATTTAAGTGAATATTTAACCGATGTGGGCTTGCGCGTTCGCTACCTTCATTCGGATATCAACACCATTGAACGCATGGAAATTTTACGCGATTTACGCTTGGGCGAGTTTGATATTTTAGTGGGTATCAACCTATTGCGTGAAGGTTTAGATTTACCTGAAGTTAGCCTTGTCAGCATTTTCGATGCGGACAAAGAGGGCTTTTTACGTTCCGTGCGCTCATTGATTCAAACCATTGGCCGCGCAGCGAGAAATGCAGAAGGCAAAGTCATCCTTTATGCTGATAAAATCACAGATTCTATGCAAAAAGCCATGGATGAAACATCTAGACGACGAGAAAAACAACTGGCCTATAACAAGAAACATGGCATCACACCGCTTACCATCAAAAAAGGCATTCAAGATATTCTTGGCTCAGTCTATAATATGGATTATGGGCGTATTCCTGAAGTTGCCGAGCCTGAAATACTGACGGACGTGGAGAAAAAAGTGCGTATCAATGAATTGGAAAGGTTAATGACTGAAGCTGCTGCGGATTTGCGCTTTGAAGATGCTGCAAAATACAGGGATGAAATCAGTAAGCTGCAATCTTAATTATAACCCGTGTTGCTGTTTAAACTCTTCCAAGGATGGCATGGTATTTAACGTCAATACTTTGGCTTCACTTTCACTCAATACATCACTCAGAATATCTTGCGTTTTGGATAATTTTCGATACACAAGCCCATATAGTGCGTAGGCAAAATCAGTATGCCTTTCTGCCCAGGCAACAATAAAACTATTGCGGATGGCCAGCGCTCTTACAGCTCCTAGTGCTTTGACTGTTGCCATATGCGGCATATTGGTCACCACCGTGATTTCACCTGCCTCATCACCTGAAGACAATGTAGCTAAGAAAATGTTTTCATTCTTTTTGTTCGGATGCACAATCGTTACTTCCAATTCACCTGAAAGAATAATAAACATATGGTTATCTTCAACCTCACCTTCAGCCAGTAAAACCTCATTGGCAGCTAAGCTCACAAACTTTGCATTAAACAAAGCCACTTCGCGTACCGCCATGGGCAATGTCGAAAAAATTGGATTAACTGCCAAAGCGCTAGCAGCAGAACGCTTCTCTGCAAGCTGGGTTGTTGCGCGCATAAACCGCTCATTATCATTTAAAATATCGCGTACAGTTTTGCTGGGGATAGCATAAAGTTCGCAGGCATCCATGGTCCGCACTTCTGCACCAGCTTTACTCTGAAAAAGCACAGAAAATTCGCCAAAAACATCACCTGGAGCAATGGTTGCAACTTCATAAATACTACCAGCATGTTGCTTAATCACACGTAACAAACCCGACCTGACCAAATATAAATAATCGCCTTCTTGCCCTTCTGTAATCACGGTTTCATCGGCAGCAAAGGTCTGCAACTCTGCCACCTCATACATGGCTTCTAACTCTTCAGGATAAAGCACAGCCAAATCAGGAAATTTACTTCCCTGAAAATCTTCACTTTTGATTAAGTTTTCCCCAGTCATCCAAGCAACTATCCAAATATAATTGTCTTCGACAAGGCTTTATTCCGTTTTGTGAGCTAGGTCACGCATTTGAAAATCATGCGTTTGGCTTAAGCTTGCATCAGCATTCACCCACAACACACTTAAACCTTTCTGCTTCTTAAGCACTTTTAAGCCCTGCTCTGAGCCAAGCACAAACAAAGCTGTGCTCCATGCATCAGCAAGCGTTGCTGTTGGCGCAATCACTGTCACGCTTTGGCTCCTTTTTGCAGGTTTACCTGTGTCTGGATTTAAAATATGATGATACCGCTGCCCTTGATATATATAAAAGCGCTCATAATCGCCTGATGTCACAATGCTTGTATCATGCTCTACTTGCACCCAACCTAAAGCTTGGCTTTGTCTAGGGTGTCGAATCGCAATGCGCCATGGTTTATCCCCATGTTGACCCAATATACGCATATCACCACCTGCATTGATAATGGCTTGCGTAAAGCCGTATTGCTTAAACACTTGTATGCCTTGGTCAATCGCATAACCCTTGGCAATCGCACCAAAATCAAGCGCTAACCCTTGCACTTTTTTGACCCAGCCTTGCTCTGTTTTTTGGATGTTCTGTACGCCACTTTGTGCTAAGGCTTGTTGGATTTGCGCACCCGTTGGTGGCTTTTTTGAGAGATGTTCGCCTGAAAAGCCCCAGAGTTTATTCAAAACACCTAATGTGGGGTCAAAAGCAGCATGACTTTGCTGATGAACACTGATGGATTGCAAAAGTAGCTTATCAACTTCAGGTGCCAGTCTTACCGCTTGCGCAACATCCGCCTGGTTGAATTGTTTGACTGTATTATCAACATCACCATAGGTAGTGAATGTATCTTCCACTTGCTGCATCACTTGTGCTGCTTTAGAGATAGCTTTTAGCGCAGTCTTTTCATCTTTTGTATGTATGGTGAATTCAACAAGCGTACCAAGTAAAAACCGTGTTTCATGCACATCTTGCGCAGCCTGCGTACAGCCAAACAAGCTCGATATCAAAAATATCAGCCCTAAGGCTGAAAAACGATTCATTTACTGCTATTAAACTCGCCCATGTTTCGCAAGCGTTTCTCGCGTTGTTTCAACAGCTTCTTCTGTGGCACTTTCAAAAGCTTCTCAAGACTTTTATACAATGTATCTGCCATCAATTCAGCAGCCTTTTCTACATTTCTGTGCGCACCTTCTTTAGGCTCATCTATAATAGCATCAATCAAGCCCAAGTTCTTCATATCCACTGCCGTGGGTTTTAATGCCTCAGCAGCTTGAGGTGCATATTTTCTATCATGCCAAAGAATAGCAGCACAGCCTTCAGGTGAAATCACCGCATAGGTAGAAAATTTCTGCATATAAAGCCTATCGCCCACACCAATGGCCAGAGCGCCACCAGAACCACCTTCACCAATCACAGTGCTAATCACAGGTACTTTTAATACGGCTAATGCTTGTAAGTTTCTCGCAATCGCCTCACTTTGCCCACGCTCTTCTGCATCAATACCTGGCCATGCCCCCGATGTATCAATAAAGGTCAACACTGGCATATCAAAACGCTCTGCAAGCTTAAATAAACGTAAAGCTTTGCGATACCCTTCAGGTTTTGCCATGCCAAAATTACGCTTAATTTTTTCTGATGTACTTTTCCCTTTCTGATGCCCTACAACCATCACTGAATGGTCACGAAACCGTGCAATGCCACCCACAATGGCTGCATCATCAGCAAATGCCCTGTCCCCATGCAGCTCTTGGAAATCATCAAACATCAAAGGTAAATAATCTAGCAGGTTGGGCCTATCAGGGTGGCGTGAAAGCTGTGCAACTTCATTGCGGCTAGCATTGTCATAAACGCGCTTGACCAGCTCATCGCGCTTGGCATTCAAACGCTCTACTTCATCAGCAATATTTACTTTCGCATCATCACCCATCAGTGATAGCTCCTCAATTTTAGCTGTCATTTCCGCAATTGGACGCTCAAACTCCAGATATGTCGCCATGTGTTACCCCTGTCTTGATTGATACACCTTGCGTTTCTCTGCAAATTTAATCTGCCAAGGTTTACACTCAAGCATCATAGATTTTTTATCAAGATGTTTCGCCAACCAATTCTGGCTTTCTTCATGCCACAATAAGTTGGTGTTCAAAGTTTCTAACTCGGCAATACTGCCATCTGCTAGCTTAAGCGCAAAGCTTAAAGGTAGAGAAACCAAGTTTTCTTCCCCTTTGAGATCTTGCTCAAGGCCATCTTCATGCTCTTCATCGCCCTTTCCACCTTTAGGGCGCGAGCAATATTGCAACAACCCATCGATGCGTGTTTTATCCCACGTTAAACTGCTTCCCGTGATATGCACTTTATGAATCAACTGTGGCAACATATCTTGCAATAGTTCCACTTTCTCAGCAATCAGCACAGGTTTTTCTTTGCTCGCATCCACCCTTGCAGCTAGAAGCAACGGTTTATCCGCCTTCAAGAGTTCTGCACATATTTCATAGGTTTTTTGGAAGACAATCAGCTCTGCGGAGCCGTGCAAATCATCAACTTGCACAAATGCCATATTTGCGCCTTTTTTGGTGCGGTATTCTCGGAAAGACGACACGAATACAGGCAAGATCACCATAGCATCATGCTGCAAGTCATCCAATTGCCCCAAATGGGTATCACCAAGATTTTTCACTTGTGACAAGTATTCTTCTAAGGGGTGCCCTGTTAAGAAAAAGCCAAACACTTCGCGCTCTGCCTGCAAACATTCACCCATGGTGTAAGCTTTACATTCAGGAAATAAATCAGGTTCAGATTCACGCATAGTCTCCACAGAAAATAATGCAGACTGCCTATCATTTTGTTGTTTCCGCCTTTGGTTGGCAACATTGAGTGCGCTATCCAAACCTTTTAGGCCAGCCGCAATATGTGGTACAAGCCCATCCATAGCGCCTGCTTTAATCAAGGCTTCGCCAATGCGTTTATTAAAACAGCCCTTGGGTATGCGCGTGATTAAATCTTCAAACGTTGCAAACTCCCCACCTTCTTTGCGCACTTTCACAATCTCGCGAATGGCCGCTTCACCCACCCCTTTGATTGCACCCAAACCGAATACAATATCTTTCTCGCCTTGGGGCGTAAATTCCCAATCGGATGTGTTGATATGTGGCGGCAAAATGTCTAACCCCATACTTTTACAATCTTCAACCAGCCCTTTGACCTTTTCATCCGAACCCATATCGCAAGATAAGGTCGCCGCCATAAATGCTTGTGGATAATGGGCTTTTAAATATGCCGTTTGGTAGCAAATAAGGCCGTATGCCGCAGAATGTGATTTGTTAAACCCATAACCCGCAAACTTTTCCATCAAATCAAAAATTTGCTCAGCCTTGGCAGGGTCATGCCCATTTTTCTCAGCACCCGCCATAAAAATTTCACGCTGCTTTTGCATTTCTTCAGGCTTTTTCTTACCCATAGCTCGGCGCAACATATCAGCTTGACCAAGCGTGTAGCCTGCAAGGTCTTGGGCAATTTTCATCACCTGCTCTTGATACAGAATCACACCATTGGTTTCTTTAAGAATAGGCTCTAACTGTGGCAACGCATAAGCAATCTCTTGGCGGCCATGTTTACACTCCACATAAGTATCCACCATGCCTGATTCCAAAGGCCCTGGGCGATACAAAGCCACCAAAGCAATTACATCTTCAAAGCAATCGGGCAAAAGCTTGACCAGAAGCTCACGCATACCTTGCGATTCAATTTGGAATACCGCTGCAGTGTGCCCGCTTTGCATCAACTCAAAACTCGCCGTATCATCCATAGGGATTGTGCTAATATTAAAATCAGGGTTAGCAGTTTCCCGCACCAAACGCACAGCCAAATCAACCACAGTCAGCGTTTTCAGCCCCAAGAAATCGAACTTAATCAGTCCCATTTTCTCAGCACTGCCCATATCCCACTGCACGACCGGGCTTTTATGCGCATTTTCACCACCCTTAGGGTCGCGGTTGATAGGTGCAGTTTCTGATAAACCCCAGCGCCCAATAATCACACCCGCAGCATGTTTACCAATATTGCGGTTCATGCCTTCAAGCCTTAACGCCAAATCAAACAAGGCTTGCACCTCATTATCTTCATCGCGCATAGCCTCAAGCTTGGGCTCCAGCTCCAATGCTTTTTCTAATGTTATCCCCAAATCCGATGAAATCAGCTTGGCAATGGTGTTAATTTTACCCAAATCAATGCCTAAAACTCGCCCTACATCGCGGACTACATTTTTAGCTTTCATTGCTCCATAAGTGATGATTTGCGCTACTTTATCTTCGCCATATTTGTGCGTGACATAATCAATCACTTCTGCCCTGCGGTCTCGGCAGAAATCAATATCAAAGTCAGGCATAGAAATCCGTTCTGGATTTAAGAATCGTTCAAACAACAAACCATATTTGATGGGATCTAAGTCTGTAATTTCAAGCACATAAGCCACCAATGAACCCGCACCAGAGCCACGCCCCGGCCCCACGGGAATACCCTGCTCTTTACCCCAAATGATGAAATCGGATACAATAAGAAAATAGCCTGGGAACCCCATTTGAACGATGATGTCCAACTCAAAATGAAGCCGCTTTTCATACATCGCTCTGTCAGCATCTGGCATGCCCTGCAAAATACTAGGCCAGCGTTTATCCAAGCCTTGCTCAGATAATACCCGAATATAATCATTCAAATCTGAGCCATCGGGCGTTTGAAAATCGGGCAACTGATAATTGTAAAATTCAAGTTCAACATTACACGATTGCGCAATCACCAGCGTATTTTCCAACGCTTCAGGCACATCCTCAAATAAGCGCTGCATAGCATCCGATGCTTTCAAATAGCGCTCATCGCTCAAGCCATTCAAGTCATCAGCATCCAATGTTGCACCATCTCGCAGCGCCGAGAGCACTTTAAATGCCTGCTTATCATCTTCTTTAAGGAAGTGAACATTATTGCTCGCCACCAAAGGCACATCAGCTTGATGCGCCAGCGCAATCACATCCTGATTCAAACTTTCTTGACCCTTATAATTTAAGCGCTGCAGCTCCAAAAAGAAGCTATCAGGCTCAAAAATAGACTTGTATTCCTCAACCAAAGCAAGGGCTTGCTGCTTATCGCCTTGGCGCAGAGCTTTCTCCACATCGCCATGCCAACCCGATGATAACGCAATCACACCTTCGCTGTATTCACGCAGCAAAGCCTTATCAATTCGCGGCTCATAATAATAGCCTTCAAGCGAAGCAATTGATGTAAGCTTAATTAAATTATGCCAGCCTTTATTGTTGCGTGCGAGCAATACAATGTTTGGAAAAGTGGGGCGGCGTGGACCTTCGCTGATTTTTTCCAGATGGTTGTCGCAAAGGTTGAATTCACAACCCAACACAGGTTTAATGCCACGGCTCATGGCCTGAGAATAAAACTCAATTGCACCATACAGGTTGCCATAATCCGTGAGCGCCACGGCAGGCTGCTGCAACGCTGCCACCAAATCCAGCATCTTTTTCACTTTCGCCGTGCTGCGTTGCATGGAGTAATCCGAATGCAAATGCAAATGAACAAAGGGGTTATCGTAGGTTTGGGAAACTTCCTCAGGTGGCATGGCGTAAGCTTAGCCGACTTTTGAATAGCCGTTAAGCATATTTATCACCTTAATCATCCAGCCCTTTACGCAACAACAATTTCAACTTTTTCCTGTCGTAATCCTTGGCTGATTTCTGCACTTGCGTGGGTGGCGCTAGCTTTTTACGCACCTTGATATCGGCTAAGCGAACTTTACCGACTTTAATCTTTTTTATGGCTAAATAGTTGCAGTGCAAAAGAAACGCTAATTATCAGCAGCGTACCCACCACACCAATCATCATAGCATGTAAAGGAAAGGTTATGCTCATGGCAATGCCAAGCTTTGCTGCGCTCGCCCAAGCCACAAAGAGAACACCCACTAGCGTTGCTAACATGGCTTGTTTGGAGGTCAGCTTCGGCATAAGCAATGCTGATAAAAATAATCCGAGCATACCCCCACCAAAAATGGCTGAAATTTGCCACCATACATCCAATGCTGTTTTCGCCTTCATCATGGCCAAGCTTGCAAGTGTCGCAAGCACACCGATACCCGCCGTTGCCAGACGAATCATACGAAGTTGTGCCGCATCATCGGCATCTGCATTGAATACACGTTTATAAAAATCGATAGTTACCACCGTTGCTGAGCTGTTCAGCGATGAATCCAACGTGCTCATGCCTGCTGCCAACACACCCGCAATTACAATGCCGACCAAACCTGTGGGCAATTCATGGACAATAAAATAAGGGAATACCTGGTCTGCCTTGGTTGGCAAATCATCAGGCGGCATATTGAGGTAATATACAAACAACGCCGTGCCAATCATAAAAAACAATGCCGAAATCGGAATATACAACAAACCACCCAACCACAACGCCTTTTTCGCTTCATGCTCGGAAGGCGCAGATAAAAATCGCTGCACATAATTTTGGTCCACCGAGAAGTTTTTCAGGTTTTCCACAATGCCGAATATAAAGATGACCCAAAACCCTTGAGCTACCAAATCAAAGTCCATGCTGCCAAGGTCAAACTTATGCGCCCTACTAGCTGTAGCGCTAAGCTGTTCAAACCCACCATCCATATTGGTTACAAGAAGGAATAAGCAAAGTAAACCACCAAAGAGAAGCACAAACGATTGTACTACATCTGTCCAAATTACCGCTGCAAAACCACCCAGCAAGGTATAAATAATAGTCAATGCGCCCAAAGCCAGTATTAACAGTTTAATATCTATTCCCAACAATGCAGCCAAAGCCAAAGCCGTTAAATACAATACCACAGCAAACCGCCCAACTTGCAGCAACACATACGCTACACCCATATAAAGCCGCGCCCAAAGCGAGAACCTGCTTTCCAAGTATTCATAAGCTGTGGTTTGCACATGATTGCGATACAAGGGGATAAACCATTTCGCAGCAATCCAGATGGCAATCGGAAGCGTGAGTGAAAAAACAAATGGTCGCCAGTCTGAAGCATAACTTTTGCCCGGATTGGCCAAAAAACTGATGCTGCTCAAATACGTTGCCATCAGCGATAAACCAATCGCCCAGCCGGGAATCATTTTTCCTGCCAAGGTAAACCCTTTCATATCCCCACTGCGTTTAACAAACCACACCCCAAACGCAGTTGTGCCTAGGATATAAACCATGATAATCGCCAAATCAACGCTTGAAACTGTTTGCATCAAACCACCTTCCTCTTCTACGGCGCATAGCTTAACCAGATTGAATATATTTCACCACGAATGAAACTTTTATCTATTCACCACAGTACCCGCAAGGGGCAGGCTTCTATTTTTGAACCGCAGAGAACGCAGAGTTACGCAGAGGAATATAAATGAACCACGAAGAACACGAAAGGCACGAAGAAATCATGATAAATTCACGCCTATACAAGCTTGACATAATTCCCCTGCTATAGCTGTGCTGAGATGGTTAGCAAAACAAGGGATAAAGCAGCATATTCTAATGCTGCGCCCGCTTTTGCTAAACAGCGAAGAAATACACAGCTATTTAGGGGCACTTTCTTTGCTTCGTTTCTTTGATGGCAAAGAAATGAAGGTAAAGCTTTTTGCTTACACTTGAGCCTACATGGGCTACTCAACGATATATCGAAGAATATCCGTAGTTAACTTATCTTCCGCAAAAGCCTTTTGCTCAAGCACCCAAAGCGGCTTTGACGCATCCCAAAGTGGCAATAGTTTTACAGCATCTTTACCTGTGGTGACTATGGTTTTATTGCCCTTAAGAAGCTTAGCCACATCTTCTTTTCCGTATTGATGATGGTCTTCAAAGATATGATGCTCCACCACATGAAAGCCTAAACTTTCCAAATCATTCCTAACTCGGCGTGGTCTTGCGATAGCAGTCACAAGCTCCGCACCCCCTGCTTCAGATTGTTCTGACAGGGGCATATCCCAAACACCATTCCAATCTTTCACATCAGTACTGGTCGCCGACCAATCCCATTCTTTGGTTTTCGTTAACGGTTTACATTCACCATGCCCTGTACGCACAATAATATGTGCTCGGGATAGTGCAGAAACAGGCTCTCTTAATGGCCCCGCAGGCAATAAGCATCCATTTCCCACCCCTTCTTTGGGCACAAGCACAATATCACATGCCCTATGCAACTGGCGGTATTGAAATCCATCATCCAAAATCAAAACATCACCATATTCCGCAGCCATGGCAGCTCCTGCCAAACGATCACGCCCTGCAATCACAGGGCAACCACTCAACCTATATAAAAGCACGGCTTCATCGCCCACTTCCCTAGCCTTGGAATAATCTGAAACCACATGCGGCTTTTGGTTGTTTGCACCATCTCCCCGCGATAGCAAAACAGGGTTTAACCCTTGCGCTTTAAGCTCGCCCGCCAACCACACGACAAAGGGTGTTTTACCACTTCCGCCTACGGTAATATTGCCAACAGAAATCATGGGGATGGGCGGGCAGACTTGGGTTTGAAAGCGTTTCTTCTGATTATATTGCATCGCTTTTTTATAAATGCGCGCAAGCAAGCGCAGCAAAACATTAGGCTTTCGCCGCGTCTGCCACCATATTTGCTCAAACCATTGATACATGGGTGTACTTTGCATTTAAGATACTCAAATGACAATACTCACCACGAAGATGAGATTAACCGCAGAGTGCGCAGAGAACACAGAGGAATATAAATGAACCACGAAGCACACGAAGAAATAAACTGGTAAACCTTTACCTATACAAGCTGAACATGTTCCCCTGCTATAGCTGTGCTGAGATGGTTGGCAAAAAAGGGATAAAGCAGCATATTCTAATGCTGCGCCCGCTTTTGCTAACCAGCGAAGAAATACACAGCTATTTAGGGGCAGCTTTTTAGTTCGTTTTTGGCTGCCCAAAAATGAACATAAAAACTTAACCACAATACCCGCAAGGGACAGTTTTTTATTTCTGAACCGCAGAGGACGCGAAGTTACGCAGAGTTTTTTGTGACTTGTCATGCTGAGCGTAGTCCAAGCATCTCACCTGTCATGCCAACCGAAGTGAAGGCATCTCACAAGATTTCTCCACTTCGCGACGCTGCGGTCGAAATGACAATATGAACCAAACTTGTATAGCATCTTGATGCATCTGCGTTTATCTGTGGGTAAAAAACAATGGACACCAATACGCTCTATCCGTGACCTTAAGCTTATAATCCATTAACTTACGCCTATGAGCGAGAACACATGGAAAAATGATATTCAAAGCCTGATTGCAAACACACATATTGCATTCTTAAGCACCATGGGCGAGCACACCCCTGAAACATCCATGTGCCCTTATGCAGTATATAAGGGTGATATTGTACTCCACCTTTCAGGCTTGGCTAAACACAGCAAAAATATTCAAAGCAATCAAAATGTCGGGCTGATGATTTGCACCCCGGAAACAGCAACAAATTCTCCTCTTGCACTTGCTCGCATTGGATTTACAGGAAAAATTGAGCCTGTTCCTCAAGCTAAGCAGAGCGTGTATCAACAAGCGTATTTAAAACACATACCTGATGCAGAGCCTTTGTTTTCCTTTCCTGACTTTACATTGTATCGCATTAAAGTGAATGCCGTGCATTGGATAGGCGGCTTTGGTAAAGCGCGAAAAGTGCCTACGGCTACATGGAAGTCGCTATGTTAAATCTACTCAAGCAGGTCGAATCCATAGCCAAACAAGCGGGGCAAGATATTTTACTCTCTGCATTTGAAAGCCAACTTTCGCTACAAACCAAGAAAAGTGATGGTTCTATCGTGACAGAAACGGATGAGAAGGCACAAGCCTTTATTCAAGAAGCTTTATATGCGCTTGACCCATCCATTGGTTTCTTAGGCGAGGAAATGAGCCAAGAAGAACAACTGCAAGCTTTGCATCATGGTGGTAAGTTTTGGTGCGTTGACCCGCTCGATGGTACGGGCAACTTTACTACGCCTTTGCCTTTATTTGCTGTATCCATTGCTTTGATTGCACAAGGCAAACCCAAACTTGCCTGTGTTTACGACCCTGTTCGCGATGAAATGTTTTCTGCTTTTAAGGGCAGTGGTTTACTTATCAATGGTGAACCCTTTGAGCCCGTGCCTAATCATAAAGCCTTAAAAGATAGTGTAGGATTTGTTGATTTCAAACGTTTAAAACCTGCCCTTGCCACGGAACTTGCGACAAAAAAACTTTACCGCAGCCAGCGCAATCTCGGCACATGTGCCCTTGAGTGGGCATGGCTTGCCGCAGGGCGCGGGCAATTTATCGTGCATGGTGGACAAAAGCTTTGGGATTATGCTGCAGGTTTATTGCTGGCTGAAGAAAGCCATTGCGTGGTCACTGATTTTATCGGCAAACACCCCTTTGCTCAGTCACAATTAAGCAGCCCTATCATAGCTGCCGCAGAGCAAAACCTTGTTGATGCTTGGCTTAGCATTACAAAAGTTGACGAAACACCTTAAGTGCCTACCTTTCTTGCCTGTGAAAAATGATAACCCCTTAAATCAAGCGATTAAGCTGTGTACCAGTGATATGAAGCTGGTGAATGATTGCATTCACGACAACCTTCAATCTGATATCCCCATGATTCCTGCGATTGGCCATTATATTATTAATAGTGGTGGCAAACGTTTACGCCCGCTTTTGTGTTTATTGATTGCAAAAATGTTTGATTATCAAGGTGGTCGCCATATTCCATTGGCTGTGGTGATTGAATTTATTCATACCGCATCATTATTACATGATGACGTAGTCGATTCTTCAGATTTTAGACGCAGCAACCCTTCCGCCAATGCCGTATGGGGCAATCAAGCCAGCGTATTGGTTGGTGACTATTTGTTCTCTCGGTCTTTCCAAATGCTGGTGCACGATGATGATATGAGCATGCTTAAGCTGATGGCTGATGTGACCAATGCATTGGCTGAAGGCGAAGTTTTACAGCTATCGCGCACATTTCATTTGGAAATGACAGAAGAAGAATGCTTGGAAGTGATTGAACGCAAAACAGCCATTTTATTTGCAGCAG
>JALUHL010000057.1:2561-4817 GCA_027053695.1 Ghiorsea sp. | reverse complement strand
TTTTGGTCTTTCAAAATGGCTTCAGCCATTTCTACAATCGCAGCACCCGGCGCATAAAATGCAGAGCCTGTTTTTAAGAGTTGAACAATTTCAGCGCCACCTTGTGCTGTGCGCTCTGCAATTTTGGCAATATCTTCTTCGCTTAGCATTTCACTAAGCGGCACACCACCAACAGTAGAGTAGCGAACCAATGGCACCATGGTATCGCCATGCCCACCCAAGACCAAAGCTGATACATCAGCAATAGATACGTCCAATTGTTGCGCGATAAAGGAGCGCATGCGCGCAGAATCAAGCACACCTGCCATGCCAATCACGCGTTTACGGCAAAAGCCAGATACTTGTTTAGCAGTGTAAACCATGGCATCGAGTGGGTTGGTAACCACGATAATAATACAATGTGGCGAGTGCTCAACGATGTTTCTGGTGACTTCAGCGACAATTTTCACATTGGTGGATAATAAATCATCGCGGCTCATGCCGGGTCGTCTAGCAATGCCTGCGGTGATAATGACTAAATCTGAGTTTACAGTATCCGCATAATCTTGCGTGCCTTTCACATTCACATCATAACCCAGAATAGGAGAGGCTTCATACATATCCAAGGCTTTACCTTGGGGAATGCCTTCGGTGACATCCAGCAATACAATATCGCCAAGCTCTTTGTATGCCGCTAAAAAGGCAGCGGTTGCACCCACATTACCCGAACCCACAACGGTAATTTTCTTGCGGGGAAAATAAGCATTATCATGAAGCACTACACCAGACCAACGCATATCGAACGCCTCCTACTTGTTTATGGGTCGTAATCTAGCGCTTAATCTTGCAAAGGCATAGCAAGTGCTTGATTTACCGCTTGATTCTGAATGTCATGGCGCGAGCCTTGGAAATGAAAACACTGCGCTACGGCATCACAGTTAGGTAATTTCAAACCTATCCAAACCGTGCCTACAGGTTTGTCTGGCGAACCTCCATCAGGGCCAGCAATGCCGCTAACAGATAGAGCCACTGTATTGGTTTCACATCCTTGGACTGCGCCATTGACCATAGCAAGTACAACCTGTTCACTCACTGCACCATATTGTTCTAATAGCTCTAGCGGCACACCGACTTCTTCATGTTTGGCTTGGTTGGTGTAGGTCACCCAACTTCGGTCGAGCACGGCAGATGCCCCCGCAACGCTGCCGATCGCAGCAGTTAATGCCCCCGCTGTGCACGATTCAACGCAGCGGACACACCAGCCTTTATCGTTCAAATATTGAATCAGTGCTGCAGCAGGGCTCATGCAAACACCTGAAACAAGAGTAAACCAAGGGCTGCCCCCATCAAACCTGCAACCAAATCATCATTCATGATGGAAAACCAGTGCGCACCCCATGTTTCTATTTTTTTAATGGGGAAAGGTTTGATAATATCAAAACCACGAAATAACACAAAAGCCAAGGGCAACAAGATAGCAAGTGAAACATCAGGAAAAGCATAAAGCAATATGACGATATTTAGCCAAAGCCCTGCCCATTCATCAATCACAATCCAACCGGGATCATGGCTTTGCCCAAGCTTGACCAGTTCAGGCAATAAAAAATAGCAAACGATGAAACCAAGCAGTGTCACCAACAATGTGGCTAACCCAAGCCCGCTCAAGCCCCAAGCTTGCAGGATGAACCATGCAGGCAGTAGTGCAAACAAACTTCCCCAAGTGCCCGGTGCTTTGGGTAGCCAGCCGCTACCTAAACCTGCGGCAATCCATTTGAGAAAGTTTAATGTTGAATCAGCCAAAGTGATCATACCCCTTTATACGATAATCAAGCACTTCACCTTGATGACAAAGTGACACATGATTCCCTTGCACACAACGACCAATGCAATGCGCTCCCAAACCCTCTAAGGATATGTGTAAGTTTGTATTCGCAGTGAACAGCAAAGCATAATCTTCGCCACCACTTAGCATATATTTTAAGCATGTTTCTTCATCGAAATATTGGTTCAGTTGCTGATAAGCAGGCAAGGCCTTGATGGCAGATATTTCAATATGCATGCCCACTTGCGATGCTTTGGCGATATGCCCAGCATCTTGCAATAAACCATCGCTAATATCGATGCAAGTGGTAACGCCGAGCTCTCTAAGCTGAATGCCTTCATGATAAAGGGGGGTAATGTTTTGGAAGTATTGAATCAGTTCAGAGCCTTGATTGCCTTCTAACCAGTGCTGCAACCCTGCGGCAGATAAGCCAATATTGCCCCACAACCATACTT